>NZ_JAZKRY010000005.1:0-56134 GCF_036626355.1 Halolamina sp.
CCATCCGTGTCGGTGATGGGAGCCCCTGAACCGGCGGCTTTCGACACCGTCGGTGCAATTATTCGCAGTAATCACTATCAGTCCGGAGAGGTTGCGAAACCGTTCGGCACGACGCGATACCCTAAAAACCGAAGAAAACCGACCGTCAGTCCTCGATAACGACAGCGCTGACCTGGCCCGACTGGCCGGGGCGGGAGGTAACGCGAGCTTTGCCCGTGCTCGTCTCGATGACCGCGCCCTTCGTGATGATGTTCCGCCGAACGTAGTTGACGTTCGAGGGGTTCTCGACCACGTCCTCGATCTCGGCCGACACCGTCTCCTCGCCATCTGCGACCTGCGCGGTGTTCGTCGAGAGCGCCCGGGTCTTCGTGTCGGCGCCACGGGCGTCGACGGTTCGGAACCGCGGCTCGCCGATGGTCGTCTCGGTCGGCTCGGTACCGAGCTGGTGTCGCTTCTTCTTGTGGGACCGCACGCGGCGACCGCCCGTCCGCTTTCGCTTCGAGCGTCCTTGGTCTTTCATACTGGCGAGAACGGTGACCGAGCACTTGAAGCGTTCGACTCTCGGTCCGCAACGCTTAGGCCCGGCGGGACCCCCGTTCACGACGATGAGTCTGGAGGTCACCGTCGCCGTGCCGTTCCGCCAACAGGGCCGCGGCCGACTCGGCGACGGCGAGTTCGTCGTTGCACTCTCGCTCGACCGGGACTGGTTCTCGCCTGACCAGGCCAAGCGCGTCGTCGACGTGGCGCTTGGCCGCGGTCTCCTCTCTCGCGACGACGGCAAACTGGTCGCGGAGTTCGACCCCGAGAGCGTCACCGTCCCGGAGGGGTTCGCTCCCGACGCTTCGATCCTTCGGGAGCAGAACGCCTTCGAGAAGGTGCTCGACCGGCTGACTGCCGGGGGCGTCGAGAAGCAGACGGCCGTCGCCGGTATCAACCGACTCCAGCGCGAACTCGACGTCTCCATCGAGGCCGCCGCAGTCGTCTACGCCCGCCGGGAGGATATCGAGGTGGGCGATGCGGCGAGAAGCGCCCGCTCGAAGCTTCTGGAGGGTGAGTAGCGTGGGGACTGACCGTCTTTCCGACGGCCACCGGGTCGCCGAACTGCTCGCCTCCGAACTGGAAAGTGGCACCACCCCGACCGCGCTCGCGGTGACCGACGCCAGCCCGGACGTCGAACCGACACCCGACGGCGCGCTCGCCTACCGCGTTCGCGACGAGGGCAGCGACGACGCCATCGCCGAGGTGTTCGTCCAGCCTGACCGGGCCTACGTGGAGTTCCGCGTCGCTCCCGACGACGCCGCAGCCGCTGCCGAGCAGGCTGGCCTCCGCGTGCGGCCGAAGACGGTGGAGCCGCCGCGAACCATCGTGTTTGTCGAGGACGGGGCCCAGGTGAAATGGGTGCTCCCGGTGTTCGAGGCAGTAATCGACGGTAACGCGAGCTAACGCGTTCGCCTGCGACGGCTGCGCTCGACACCGCCGGCGCAACTGTCGGTCGCGGCAGTTGCTCCAGAGATAGCCGGCGGGGTTCGACGGCAACGTTTTTTCCAGGGGCGGTGGAGTAGCCAGCGTGCACTCACTCGGCCCGGTCGCATCGGTCCCATTGCAAAGCGACGGCTCTCCAGAATCGTGGCTGTCGGCCCTGCTGACGAAGTGGCTCCCCGAGTGGACGAACTCGCCGGCGTTGAGCTTCCTCGTCCTCGTGCTGTTCGGGACACTCGGCTACACCGTCTCGCGCTACGTCGTCCGGCTGCTGGGCCGACCCATCGCCCGGCGGTTCCGCCGGCAGAGCGTGGCACAGATGGTGCTTCGCGGGGCTCGACTCCTCGTCACCCTGTTTTTCCTCCTCATCGGGGCAGGACTGGTTGGGCTGAGATTGGGCAACATCGTCCTTTCAGTCACCGTGTTCTCGGCCGTCGTAGGGATCGTGCTCGCGCCGCTGGTAGGCTCGGTGATCAATGGGCTGTTCCTGCTGGCCGACGAGCCCTACGAAATCGGTGACATGGTCGAACTTCCTGACGGCACCCGTGGGTTCGTCGACGACATTACAATCCGCTACACGAAAATCTTCACCCTCGAGAACACGTTCGTCGTGATACCCAACGACGTCATCCGTGAACAGCAGGTTGTAAACTTCTCGGCGGAGGACGAACGAGCACGGCTCTCCCTGGACGTGCTGGTGACCTACGAGAGCGACGTGGCCACCGCTCGCGCCCTGATCGAGGAAGCCGCTGCCGGCGCCGAGAGGGTTATCCGGGGCGGCCCGGATATCCGCATCGGCACAGCACGCTACCCGGCAGGACCATCCTGCTACATCAACGAGTTCGGGGACAACGGCGTGTTGCTCACGCTTCGCTACTGGGTCGACCACCCCTACAAGCTGCTGACCGCGCGCTCGAAGGTCCAGACACGCATCTGGGACCTCCTCGAGGAGCGCGACGTGGACGTGGAGATGGCCTACCCCCACCAGCATCACGTCTTCGACGACACCAGCGGGGAGGCGCAGGTGGCGGTGCGTGAGGCGACCGGTGACCGCGCTAGCCCCGTCGGTTCCGCTGCGCTGAGCGGCGATGACTCCGGTGAGCAGGTGGCGGACAACGACGACGAGGAGGCTCCGGCGGACGGCGAGGGCGAAAAGGAGTCGGAGTAATCCACTTGGGCTCGCGCGCCCGCGCGGCGAACCGACCAGTTTTTCCATGGCCACCAGCTATCTCCTGCACATGACTACAGGTATCGCCGTCCTGAACTTCGGAGAGCCGGCCGCCGCCGAGCGTGACGCGGTCGTCGACTACCTCGAACGGATCTTCCTCGCGAACATGGACATCGAGGGCGATACCACCGAGGAAGCCGCTCGCGAGCGCGCTCGCTCGCTGGCCGAGCGCCGCGCGCCAGGCCTGATGGAGGAGTACGCGGAGATCGACGGCTCGCCGCTCAACGCTCACGCCGAGCGCCAGGCCGACCTGCTGGAACAGGAGCTCCAGGACCGCGGCTACGAGATCGAGACGTATCTCGGCTTCCAGTTCATGGAGCCGTTCATCGGCGACGCCGCCGAGGCCGCGAAGGCTGGCGGGGTGGACCACCTCGTCGGCCTCCCGGTCTACCCGCTCTGTGGGCCCTCGACAACCGTTCAGTCCCTGGAGAAGCTCTCTGCGGCCGTCGATGAGCTGGGCTGGGAGGTCGAATACGACGAGATCACGGGCTATCACACCCATTCCGCATACGCCCGCCTACGCGCAGACAACATCCGCCGGACGCTCGACCGCGAAGGGCTCGAACTCGACGAGGACACTCGCCTGGTCTTCTCGGCCCACGGAACCCCGACATACTACCTCGACGAGGGGAGCCGCTACGTCCAGTACGTCGAGGAGTACTGCGACATGGTTGCCGGGATGCTCGGCAACCCACCCTACGAGCTGGGCTACCAGAACCACGCCAACCGCGACGTCGAGTGGACACAGCCCGACGTCGAGGACGTCGTCGAGACTGTCGACGCGGATCGGATCGTCGTCGACCCGACAAGCTTCATGCACGAACAGAGCGAGACGCTCTCGGAACTCGACGTCGAACTCCGCGAGGAGGCCGAAGAACGCGGTCTGGAGTTCAGCCGCGTCCCCGTTCCGTACGACGACGAGCGGTTCATCGGCCTGCTCTCGGATCTGGTCGAACCGCTGGTTGCCGGCTTCGACCCGGACCTCTACGGCCTCCAGCCGTGCAAATGCCGCCCCGAACCCGACGCGATGTGTCTGAACGCCCGCCGGAACGAATGAGCCCCGCACCATCGTCCAGCGACCGAGACGCAGGCGATAGTGACATCGACGACGAGAGCCCCCGCGTCGCCGTCGTCGGCGCCGGCATCACTGGCCTCTCGCTCATCCACGCGCTTTCCGAGCGCAGCGTCGACGCCGTCGTCTACGAGTCGACTGACGAGGTCGGCGGTGTCGTCAGCAGCTGCGGACTCGACGGCCGCCTGCTCGAATGCGGCCCCCAGCGCCTGCGCCTGACCGACGCCATCCGGGCGATGGTGACCGATCTCGGTATCGCTGACGAACTGCTGACCGCCGATGACGACCTGCCGCTCTACGTCTACGCCGACGGTCAGCTCCGAGAGGTACCACGCTCGCTACGCGCGTTCTACCGGACCGACCTGCTCTCCTGGCCGGCGAAGCTCCGGCTGCTCGGCGAACCGCTGACGAGTGATATCGACCCCGAGGAGTCCGCCGAGCGAGCGTTTGTCCGGAAGTTCGGGCGCGAGGCGTACACGAATCTCATCGCCCCGCTTTTCGGCGGGACGTACGGCTCGGACCCTGCACGGATGCCCGCGAAACACGCGCTGAAGCCGATCATGGGGTTGGAGAAGCGTGACGGGAACCTGCTCCGTCCGGCGCTCTCACGACTGGTGTTCAGCGACGACGAGACGCCACCTCCCGCGAGCTTCGAGGGCGGGCTGCAGCGACTCCCCGAGGCGTTGGCGGAGACCCACGCGGGCCGACTCCGGCGTGAGACGCCCGTGACCGGGATCGAGCGAGCCGGTGATACCGGGGCTGGCACCGGCGAGCAGGCGTGGCTCGTTCACACCGAAACCGGCACGGAGCGGTTCGACCGGGTCGTGCTGACGACGCCGGCGGACGTGACCGCAGATATCGTCGAGTGCGTCGACGCCGAGAGCGCCGATGCGCTCCACGACCTCAACTACAACCCGCTCGTGCTGGTCCACCTCCACAGCGACGCGGTGGCTGAGGGCTTCGGCTACCAGGTCCGCCGAACCGAGCCGCTCCGAACGCTCGGCGTGACGTGGAACGCGAGCCTCTTCGACCGGGACGGCATCTACACTGCCTTCCTGGGCGGGATGCACGACCCCGAAGCCGTCGAGCGCGTCCCCGAGGAACTCGGCGAAACGGCGGCCGAGGAGTTCGCCCAGGTGATGGGCGTCGACGCCGAGGTGCTCAACGTCGAGCGCATCCGGCAGGCGTTCCCCGCCTGGGACGAGTCCTGGGCCGCCACCGAGCGTATCAACCTCCCCGAAGGGATCACGCTGGCGACGAACTACGCCGGCCGGATGGGTCTCCCGTCGCGGGTTCGTGAAGGGCGGAAGCTGGCGGGCGAGCTCTCGACGCAGTCCGGCGGCGGCTGAGTTCGGAGAGAGACCGTGAACGAATCCGGCGAATCGTCGAGGTAGCGTTATCGCCACGCTGAAACGTCAACGACGACCGAAACATCGACCGACAGCCACCGCTCTAACTGGCCCATCCCCGTCTGATTCGGGGGATAGATCGTCGCCCGGTCGGAGCTGTCGTCGTACGCGACGACAGCCAACCGGAGTAGCGGCTCGGCTCTCTCCCGGCCCGAACGACCACCGGGTCCCGTTTTCTGGGGGTCGCCCCCGTTAGACGGAGAAACGGAATCGCTCATTCTCATCCTCATCCCCCTGCGCTCGGGGCAAAGCTGCTGCTAATTGCGGTTCGTATTGCTATTTGCGGAGCGAAGCAGTACCCTGTGATAGGGAGGGAACCGGGTGGGTGGAACGGGAACGGAGCGATATATAGGTCTATCAGGTGAGCCGTAGCGCGTCGGTTCCATCGACCGGTGGGGTTCCACGTATGAGAAGCCAGTTTATCAGAGATGACCCCAGTTCAGGGGACGACGGCGCTGGCGGGATACAGTTCGAGCAGCGACGACGAGGCTGGCGACGAGGGGAGTGAGAGTGAGTCCACGGACAGTGCAATGGAACTATCCGGAGACACCCGCATCTCGGGGAGTCCCACGGTCTACACGGTGGCCCAGAAGTACGGTATGTCGGTTGAGATTCGATCTGAGGTGTGGACAAGTCAGGAGTGTCCAAACTGTGGCTCGACGGAAGAGACGACGCGCCACCGCGACACGCTGACGTGTCCGTGTGGCTTCGAGGGACACGCCGATCTCGTAGGCGTCAGAGACGTTCCTTCGGCGGCAGACAACGGTACCACGGTCGATGGCACGGCCTGTATGCCTCGAGTGGGACGATCGTGAGTGGGCAGAGTCACCACGCTCAGTTCCCAACGAGGAGCAGACAAACCCGCAAGTTGCCTCCGTGGGTCGGTAACCGATACCCCCCAGTGTGAGGAAACCTCGCCGTTCACGGCGAGGAGGATGTCATGACAGGAACGTTGCCGAGCTCGCACGTTGCCGGTCGGTCTGAACCTGGCGGGCAACGTGGACCGTCCCGGAGCACGGCGGAGAACACTGTTCGGCGAACGAACTGCTATCGGACGCTCCCGAATGAAGACTGCCGATCGCTCACCACTCCCACTCTTGTGCGGTCTCGACGAACGCTTCGACGCCCTCGATAGGGGTGTCCCGGTTGACCCCGTGTCCGAGATTGAGGATGTGACCCTCCGGCCCAGCGGCCCGGATGATCTCCGCCGTTCGGTCCCGGACCGTCTCGGGAGCGGCAAACAGGAGCGAGGGGTCGAGATTTCCCTGAACGGGCGTCTCACCCAGTTCCGCGCGGGCCCGTGTCATGTCGACGGTCCAGTCGAGTCCGACCACATCAGCACCCGTGGCCGCCAGGCTCTCGAGTCGACCACCCATGTTCCGGACGAACTCGACGGTCGGGAGGTCGACGCTGTCGAGAATCTCCCTGTGTAGCGGGCGGACGTACTGCTCGTAGTCCGCCGGCGGGAGCACGCCGGCGTAGGTGTCGAACAGTTGGACGGCGTCCGCGCCGTGGTCGGCCTGCATCTGGAGATACTCCGCGACAACGCCGGCGAAACGCTCCATGAGTTCGAGGAACGCGTCCGGGTGGCGCGCGCGGAACGTCCGGACCGCAGTACGGCGATGGTCGACACCGCCGGCGACGACGTAGGAGGCGAGCGTGAACGGCCCGCCAGCGAAGCCAAGCACGGCGTCCTCGTCGGCGACGCTCTCGCTCAGGCGGTCCAGCAGGTCGGCGACGAACGAGAGCTCGTCGCGCACGTCACCGCGGCGCCGCGCGACGTCGTCCGGGCCGTCGACGGGGTTCTCGATGACGGGGCCGACACCGGATTCGATGTGATAGTCGAACCCGAGCGGCTCGAGACAGGTGAGGATATCCGAGAACATCACGACGCCGTCGACGCCGTAGCGCCGGTAGGGCTGGAGCGTAATCTCTTCGGCGATCTCGGGGTCTTCGATAGCTTCGCGGAACGTGTACTCCTCGCGGAGTTCGCGGTACTCCGGCAGATGCCGGCCGGCCTGTCGCATCAGCCAGACCGGCGGGCGCTCGGTGCGCTCGCCGCGAGCCGCGCGGACGAGCAGGGGGGCAGTCATGGGTCGACGTTAGGGCGTACCCCGTTAGTGCGTTTCCGTTCCGTCGTCGGACACTCATAGTGATTACTGCGAGTCTGTCCCGCCGTGACCATCCGTGTCGGTGACGGGAGCCCCTGACCCGGCGTCGTTCGACGCCGTCGATGCACCTATTCGCCGTAATCACTATCACGGGGGACGTCCCGTGAGGAGGTTCACGAGAGCGACGCTCTCATCAACGCAGCACGAAGCTGCGGTCGGTCGCTCGCCGTGGCTGGGTTTCGGAGCAACACTTAACCCATATGCGCCGAACGTCGTTATATACTCACATGGGCCTTTACGAGCGCATCCTCGTTCCCACAGACGGCTCCGAAGGCGTCGAACGCGCGGTCCAGCATGCCATCGATCTCGCGCACGTCCACGGCGCCACCGTCCATGCCCTCTACGTTGTCAATGTCGCGAGCCATTCGACACTCCCGATGGAGGGGGCCTTCGAAGGAGTCTCGGAGATGCTCCGGGCCGACGCCGAGGATGCGGTCGGGATGGTCGAAGCTGTCGGTGACGATTTCGACGTTCCCGTCGACACGGCCATCATCGAGGGCTCGCCCAGCACGGAGATCGTGCGCTACGCCGAGCGGGAGGACTGTGACCTCGTCGTCATGGGGACCCACGGTCGCGGCGGCATCGACCGCCTGCTGCTCGGCAGCGTCGCGGAGAAGGTCGTTCGGGGCTCGAACGTCCCGGTGCTCACGGTCCGGGTCGGCGAGGACGGCGGCTCCATGTAGCGGCCCGGTGCTCAGATCGGCCGGAGATGCTCACAGTCCCCCGCAGTTACCCGTTTTCGGTCGCCATCGTCAGTCTCGACGACGAGGGCGCCGGGGAACTCGACGTCGACGGCCTCGCCCACCACCTCACCGCCCGGCGTCTCCACGCGAACCCGCTGGCCGAGCGTTGCGGCGTGCTCGCGCCACGCGTCGAGCACGGAATCGGGGTCGTTCCTGAGCTGGTCGAACTCCTCCAGGAGCCGCTGAAGGAACAGACGGCGCTCGACTGGTTTTCCGCGTGCAGCCTGGAGCGAAGTGGCGCCCGCCGGCAGCGCCGCGGCGTCACCAGAAATCGAAGATTTCTGGTTGGCCGACGAGAGCCTGCGGCTCTCGTCGACGTCGATGTTGGCGTTGACGCCGATACCGACGACGAGCCAGGCGACCCGGTCGGCCTGCCCCTCCATCTCCGTGAGGATGCCACAGAGCTTTCTCCCGCCGCGGTCGGCGTCAGCGTCGACGACTAACACGTCGTCGGACGTTCCGTCCGACTGGCTCTCGTTCGCAGCGTCGGCGGCGGCACCGCCGCCGGCTTCGAGCGGAACCTCCGGTCCCGCCCCGCTCACGAGAACGTCGTTCGGCCACTTGATGACCGCGTCCACCCCAGCCTCGCGTGCGGCGCGGGTGACCGCAACCGCGGCCGCAAGCGTGTAGATGGGCGCGTGGGCCGGCGGACGGTCGGGACGGATTACGAGCGAGCAGTAGATCCCGCCCGGCGGCCCTGACCACCCGCGTTCCAACCGCCCTTTCCCGGCGGTCTGCTCGTCGGCGACGACAGCCAGCTCCCCGGCGCCCGCGGACGCTCGCTCGCTTGCTCGATCGTTAGTCGAAGCGATGCTGTCGTGGTACTCGATTTCGAAGGGCGCGTCGAGGCCGAACTCGATTCCGGCGCCGCCGAACTCCGGGATATTGGTGACGGCGTGCCCCTCGTCGGTGCTCTCGATGGCCAGCCCCTCCTCGCGGAGCGCCTCGACCTGCTGCCAGACGGCGGCGCGGGAGACCCCGAGCTCCTCGGCCAGCGCCGGGCCGGCAACCGGCCCATCTTCGAGCGCATCGAGTAGCGCACCGCGCGTGTCACCCATTGGTGGAGTGCGGGTTGGCGTGCGGTTAAACGCCGTGGCTCGCCAACTTTCGCTCGCGTCTCGAGGTCAGTTTTCCGCTCGCTCCCGTTGGTCGCCCGCGTTGTCCTGACCTCGTTGGTTCGGAACCCTTTTGCCGAATCTGGCTGACCTTCAGACAATGACTGCAGGTGGTCCAGCATGACGATGGAGGACCGCATCGAGGAGCTCCGCGAGCGGCGCGCCGAAGCGCTGAAAGGCGGCGGCGAGGAGCGAATCGAGCGCCAGCACGAGAAAGGAAAGATGACCGCCCGTGAGCGGATCGGCTACTTCCTCGACGATGGCACGTTCAACGAGTTCGACCAGTTCCGAACCCACCGTAACCACAAGTTCGGGATGGAGGAGAAACAGGTGTACGGCGACGGCGTCGTCACCGGCTACGGCGAGGTGAACGGCCGCAAGACGTTCGTCTTCGCCCACGACTTCACCGTCTTCGGGGGGTCGCTTGGCGAGGTGTTCGCCGAGAAGGTCTGCAAGGTGATGGACAAGGCGATGCAGGTCGGCGCGCCCGTCATCGGGCTCAACGACTCCGCCGGCGCCCGGATCCAGGAGGGTGTCGCGTCGCTTGGGGGGTACGCCGAGATCTTCCGGCGCAACCAGGAGGCCTCCGGTGTGGTCCCGCAGGTGTCGGGCATCATGGGCCCGTGTGCCGGCGGCGCGGTCTACTCTCCCGCCATCACGGACTTCACGTTCATGGTGAAAGACACCAGCCACATGTTCATCACCGGCCCGGACGTCGTCGAAACGGTCACGGGCGAGGAGGTGAGCTTCGAGGAGCTCGGCGGCGCCGTCACGCACGCCAAGACCTCCGGCGTCGCGCACTTCGCGGCCGAGGACGAAAAGGAGGCCCTGGACAAGATCAGGCAGCTGCTCTCCTACCTCCCGCAGAACAACGTCGAGGACCCGCCGCGGGTCGACCCCTGGGACGATCCTGAGCGTGCCGACGAGTCGCTCAACACCGTCGTCCCGGACGAACCGCGCAAACCCTACGACATCCACGACGTGGTCTCCTCGGTTGTCGACGAGGGCTCGTTCTTTGAGGTCCACGAGGCGTTCGCGAAGAACCTCGTCGTCGGCTTCGCCCGCCTCGACGGTCGCTCGGTCGGTATCGTCGCCAACCAGCCCCGGGTCAACGCCGGGACACTGGATATTGAATCGAGCGAGAAAGGCGCCCGGTTCGTCCGGACCTGCGACGCGTTCAACGTGCCCATCCTCACGTTCGTCGACGTGCCCGGCTTCATGCCCGGCACCGACCAGGAGCACGACGGCATCATCCGTCACGGGGCCAAGCTGCTCTACGCGTTCTGTGAGGCCTCCGTACCCCTGCTCACAGTTATCACCCGGAAAGCCTACGGCGGGGCGTACGACGTGATGGCCAGCAGCCACGTTGGCGCCGACGTGAACTACGCCTGGCCCACCGCCGAGATCGCGGTGATGGGACCGAAAGGCGCCGTGAACATCCTCTACCGCGACGAACTGGCGGAGGCCGACGACCCCGAGGCCCGCCGGCAGGAGCTCATCGACGAGTACCGCGAGGAGTTCGCTAACCCCTACACTGCTGCGGACCGCGGTTTCGTCGACGACGTCATCGAGCCGCCCGAAACCCGCAAGCGGCTCATCGACGACCTGGAGATGCTGCAGGGGAAACGGGAACAGACGCCCCAGAAGAAACACGGGAATATCCCGATATGACCGAGTCCACGGCGAACGGCGACGAGGAATCCACTCTCGCCGACCAGCTCACTCTCCCACCGGATGCCGACGAGAACGAGGCGGCGGCCATCGTCGCTGCCATCGGTGCGCACATCCGCGACCAGGAGGCCGAAGCGGCAGCCGCCGAGCGCGAGGAGGAGAGCTGGGAGGACAAGCGCTGGGCGTTCGCGGGCAAGGTAGCGTCGCTCCAGCGCCGAACCGTCCGCGTGCGTGAGGGTACGCCGGCGGACGCCTGGAGCGCAGCGGGACGGTCCAAACGGCTCTAATCCTGCTCGAGTGCGCTATCAACGTCAAGGAGCTTCATCGCCACCCGGGGCGCCACCATCCCCACGATCAGGATAACCGCGAAGGCGACCCAGTCGGCCTGGCCGGCGTAAACGTCGACGGCGATTCCGAGAACCAGTGCGAGGAGAGCGAAGCCCAGATAGAGTTTCGTCTCTTCGTCGAGTTCGACCATGGCGCTGTCTGGGCGGGGGGCACTCCTGAACGCACCGGTTCGGCACCGCGAGGCGGGAGCTACTCGTCAGTAACGACGTCGTCACCGACCGTGATTTCCCCGCCCTCGACGATGCCACAGCGGAGGCCGCCGCGGTGGACCAGTGCGTCCTCGACGCCCGTCTGTTCGAGTGTCCGCTCGAGATAGTTGCAGGGGTCACAGAGTTCGTCGCCCTCCAGTACCACGTCGCCGACGCGGAAGCGCTCGCCCACGAGGCGGTTGAGGCCGACCCCGCGGACGGTGACGTTCCGGCGGTGGGCGCCCGGTTCGAACGCCACGTCGTACTGATCTTCGGCCTGCTCCAGCGCCTCGGCCTCGATGAGCGTCACATCACGCCGTTTCTCCTCGTCCGGGCTGGAGAACGTCCCCGCATCGTCGAAGTAGCGGTCGCCGCACAGCCCCTTGTCGCCGACGGCCTCGACGGTGTCCTGGGGTTCCGGGTCGGCACCGGCTTCGTCCGCGAGATGAATGAACTCGACGGTTCCAGTCATAGCTCCCTCTGGTCGCCCGGTTCGGATAAATCCGCGGGTCCGGGCGACCCGCGCAGCCGACCCAGCCCTACCGGAGGAGCCACTCTCCGGCTGCAAGAACCGCGTACAGGCCTACTGCGACGAGAGACGCCGCCCCGGCGACGACGATTCGGTGGCGGAGTCTTTGCTCGGTGAAACGGGGGCAAGCAGCCTGATGCTACCGGTCCGGCGACTCACTGCCGACGAACTCGTCCAGCGTCGCCGTCCGGCCGCGGCGCTCACTGACGAGCATCTCGTCCACGTCGAGTCCCAGGCGGTCGACTGCTTCCCGGCCCACCTGCCCGGTCGCGGGCTCGACGGTGTAGACGCCGAGGCGCCACTGCTGGTACTGGGCCGTCCGCAATGCCTTCACCAGCGGCGACTGCCGCCCAAGCTCCCGCATCTCGTCACCGACCATCACCCGGCTGGTTGACTCCGTCATCGACGGCTCGCTCGGCACGTCGATGAGCACCTCCTTCGGATCGAGGTTACAGGCTGCAGCGACCGCCGCCTCGATCTCCCGGAGTTCCTCGTGTCCGGCCTGGAGGACGCGGTCGGGGACGCCGCCCAGCTCCGCCCAGACCGCCCGCTTGTAGAGGTCCCGCTCCGCATAGCGGCGGGCGAACTCCGCGGTCTCGTCGGTGAGTCGGAGCGCGACGATCAGGCCGTGGTCGTCCATCCGGCGGAGCTCCTCGGCGGTCAGGTCGGGGTCACTGGCGAGCAGGCGCTCCGACGCACTCCGGAGCATCGCCTTGCTGATACGAGCGACGTGATGGGAGTAGACGGTCGGGTTCATGAGCGCCCGGGCCACCAGCAGCGATTCGGCGGTCTGGACGTTGCCCGGCCCGAGCACGAGTTCGCCGTCGACGAACTCAAGCGCCCGGACCAGCCGCCCGGGGTCGATCGTGCCGTACGGGACGCCAGTGTGGTGGGCGTCGCGCACGAGGTAGTCCATCCGATCCACGTCGAGTTCGCCGGAAACGAGCTGGCCGTACTTCCCGGAGCCGGCGACCAGTCCCGCCACCCGGTCCGGTGAGAGTCCGTTGGCCCGGAGCACGTCACCGACCTCCCCGATGCTGAGAAGGTCCGTTACGTCGTCGTGGTACTTCCCCGTCTCGCGGTGCGTGAGCGACTCGATGTTATGCGAGAACGGGCCGTGACCCATGTCGTGAAGCACCGCCGCCGCCCGGACGCGCTCGGCGTCGATGCCGTCGACGCCCATGTGAGTCAACGCTGATTCGGCCAGATGGTAGACGCCGAGTGAGTGTTCGAACCGGGTGTGGTTGGCGGAGGGGTAGACGAGTTGGACCGTCCCGAGCTGTTTGATGTGGCGAAGGCGCTGCACCGCGGGCGTATCCAGCAGGTCGGCGGCGACGCCCTCGACCTCGATATGGTCGTGGACGGAGTCCTTGATCGTGGTCATTGGCGGCGTTTCGGCGGCATCCGGTAAAAAGTGAGGGCGGTCGGCACCGACGCAGTCACCGGGTGGATGACGCTGAACCCCCTGTGACCGACTCTGTCCCGGGTCCGGTACCACTTCAGACCGGAGTCGCGACCGCCGCCAGCGCGTCGAGGGCCGTCACCACGTCCGCCTCGGTTGTGTAGAAATGCGGCGAGAAGCGGACACCACCCGCTCTGGTGCTGACGCAGATGCCGTCGGCAAGTAACGACTCGGCCGCGGCCGCCGGCTCTGCGACCTGGACGTTGACCACGGCGCCACGGTGGGCGTCCGTCCGGGGCGTGCGGACGGCGAAGCCGCGCTCCTCGGCGCCGACGAGTAGTTCGGCCGTCCGCTCGAGGACGCGCTCCCGGATGCTGTCGACGCCGACCTCCTCGATGACGCTCATCCCGGCGCTGGCCTGGTAGGCGTTCGGGGCCGGGGGCGTCCCCATCTCGAAGCGCCGGGCGCCGGGGGCGTACTCGGGCGCCTCGGTTTCGAAGCCAAACACGTCGTCGACGCCGAACCAGCCCAGGTTCGCCGGTTCGAGTTCCGCCACCACGTCGTCGTCGACGTAGAGGAAAGCGATGCCTGGGCCGCCAAGCAGGAACTTCAGCGTCCCGGCAGTCAGCATGTCGATGTTCTGGGCCGCCACGTCGATCGGGACCACCCCGATGGACTGGTAGGCGTCGAGAAAGAGGTAGCCACCGTCCTCGTGGACCGCATCGGCGACGCCACCCGCATCGATCAGTCCACCGGTGAAAGAGTGGGCGTGAGCGGTACAGACCAGCTTCGTCCGCTCGGAGATGGCTTCGGCGTAGGCGTTGACGCCGACGCGGCGCCCGTCCGCCGCCGACACAACCTGGAGGTCGGCACCGCGCTTGCGTTCCTGGGCGCGGAAGAACTGCGGGACGGTCGGGAACTCCAGGTCGGTGGTGACCACCTGGTCGCGCTCGTCGTAGGAAAGCGCGCTTGCGACCTGCGAGAGCGCCTCTGTCGCACAGGAGACCACCGCGATTTCGTCGGTGTCGGCGTTGATGAGGCCCGCGAATCGCTCCTTGGCCTCGTCGACCTTGGCGAGCCACGTCTCCCAGGGGTTTGGCTCCTCGATCCAGACCCGTTCGCACTCGCGTCTGGCTTCCCGCCCCCGCTCGGGGAGCGGTGAAGCCGAGCAGTTGTTCAGGTGGACGCGGCCGTGCTCGCTGATGGCAGGAATCCGCTCTCGCCAGGCGTCGACGTCGATTCCCATGGCCCACGTTCCGGGGGCCGACTGTTAAAGCTGCGTCCTGCCTACTCCTCGGCCTCGAACTGCCGCTCGCCGAGGTGGCTGCGGAGCGTGTCCACGTCTTTGTTCCCCGCGCCCGTGTTCAGCAGGACGACCGTGTCGTCCTCGCCGAGTTCGCCGTCCGCAGCCAGGTCGAAGGCGCCTGCGGCCGCGACCGCACACGTTGCGCCCATCTCCAGTCCTTCGGTCTGAGCCACCTCGATTGCGGCGTCGAGGATGGCCTCATCCTCCGCAGCGACAGCGCCGCCGCCACTCTCCTCCAGCGCGTCGAGAATCAGCGGGCTCGCGCCGGGGTCGGGGACGGCGATGCCGTTGAGGACCGTCGTGATGTTCTCTCCGCCCCAGGCTTCGTGGATGGATTTGCCTTCCTCCCAGGCGCGGACGACGGGGGCACACCCCTCCGCTTGCGCGGCGTACATCCCGGGGAGCTCGTCGATGAGGCCGAGCTCGCGGAACTCCTTTGCGCCCTTGTGCATGCCGACGAGCCCGACGCCGCCGCCGGTCGGATAGACCACTGCGTCGGGCACCTCCCAGTCGAGCTGCTCGATGCTCTCGTACACCATCGACTTCTTCGTCTCGTGCCGGTAGGGCGTGACGAACGTCTTGGCGGAGTACCAGTCCTCGTCTTCCATCCGCTCAGCGTAGGCCGCGCCGGCGTCAGTGATCTCCCCTTCCGTGACGTGGAGTTCGCCGCCGTGGACCTCCACCATCGCCTTCTGGGTGTAGCCAGCGCGCTCCGGGAGCCAGACGTGACTATCCATCCCCGCTCGGGCTGCGTAGGCCGCCGAGGACTGTCCGGCGTTGCCCGCGGTGTTGAGCGCCACCGTCTCCGCGCCGTGCTGGGCTGCCGCGGTCAGCGCACCGGTCTGGCCGCGGTCCTTGAACGTCCCGGTCGGGTTGTGACCTTCGTCTTTGAAGTAGACCTCGCCCACACCCATCGCCTCGGCGAGCGCGGGACACTCGACCAGCGGCGTCGCGCCCTCGCCGAGCGAGACGGCTGCCTCGCGGGGGAAGGGGAGCAGCGCGTCGTAGCGCCAGAGCGAATCGAACGGCTCGGCCTCGATTTCCTCGCGGGTGAGGTCGATCCGGTCGTAGTCGTACGCCGGGTCGAGAATGCCGCCGCAGTTGGGGCAGTTGTGCGTCGCCGTCTCGGCGTCGAATCGGTCCCCACAGTCAACGCAGTCGAGTCCGGCGAACGCCTCGGTGGTCTGCATAGCGGGTGCTCTGTGGCGCACTCCTAATGCGTTGTGCTCTCCGGCAAAGCGGGGGTGCCTACTCCTCCGTCCAGCTGTCGAGCGGGGCCTGAGGCCGCCCAACCGATGCCTCGTCCTCTGTGCGCCCGTCCAGTGGCGAGAGCTCCGGCTCCGCCGCTTCCGCCGCGTCCGTCTCCAGTTCCGCGTTTCTGTCCGACTGCTGGTCCTCGACCGACGCTCTCGCGGCGAACGACCAGTCACCGTCCACGAGCGCCTCGGTCTCGACCGACTCGACTTCGACGGGTGCCGAGCCGTTAACAGTCGCGTCACAGATCAGGTCCAGTTCGACCAGCACCGTCTCCATCGGCGGGGGTGAGCCGCCGGCCTGGTCGGGGAGACAGCGCCCGACCAACTCAGCCGGCCGCGCGTTGCCCGCCTCGTCCGGTCGGACCAGTCCTTCCCGAACCAGGTCGAGGAACGTCGGCGTCACGCGGGCGTAGGTGAACTCGGTATCCGCACCCATCTCGTCGCCTTCCCGACCATTGGACGAGCGGCGCTCGGCGGCGACGAACAGCGGCGTCGACCCGCTCCCGGTGTCGAAGTCGACGAGTTCGCGCAGCCGGAACTTGTCGGCGAGTTGGGTCCGCGCGCCTGCTGCCGCTGAGGACGCCAGCAGGTCGCCATCGACCGCGAGCGAAAGCCGTCCGCCCGGGGCCAACCAGTCGGCTGCACGGTCGAGAAAGACGGTCGAGAGGTCGTAGTCGCCCGCAGCGTTGCCATACTCGTCGTACGCTGCAAGCGCCGGCCCATCCGTGAGTGCCGACCGGTTCGTCGTCGGCACGTCGCCGACAACGAAGCCGAAGCCGGAGCGCTGTTTCATCGCTGCTGCCGCCTCCCGGCGCTGTCCGCGCCGACTCTCGCTGGCGACGCCGGTGCCCTGGTCGTCCCGGAGTGCGTCCGTTCGGTGGACCGAGAACCGACCCAGCGAGAAGCTGCTGTCCTCGACGGCGGCGTCGGCGTGCACGTCGATAGTTCGGAGCAGCAGTCTGGCCTCCGAAAGATGGACCGAGTAGGGGTGGATATCGAGCCCGTGGAGCCGATTGCGGACAGTGGCGAGTGCCTCGGCAGGCGACGCATCGGTGCGGTCGAGTCGGGCGAGCAAGCGGTCGGCGGCGCCCACGAGGACGCTCCCGTCACCACACGCGGGATCGAGCAGGTCGACGCCCTCGCCGGTTATGCGTGCGTTATCGGTGTACCCTGCCCGGTCGAGCAGGAGGCCAGCTGTCGCCGGTCGGGTCGAACCCCGGACTGCGCGCCCGTCGGTGCCAAGGTGGCTGTCGAAGGCGTCGGTCAGGTCGGTCACGTCGAGGTCGCCGACGTCGACCGACGAGAGCGCTGTAACCGCCTCGTCGAAGGCATCGCCGATGTCGGCCTCGAACACCCAGGCGAACGTGCCGTCGTCGGTGGCGTCCTCGCTGACGCCGGCGAGTTCCTCGCGAACCGCCCGCACGAGGTCCCCCGCGTCCCGTTCGGCGTGTTCGGCGTGCTCCTCCCAGAACACCCGGTAGTCGTCGAAATCGCCGGCCAGCCCACGGTCGGCTGCGACGCCAGCGAGCAGCAGTGTGTCAAGTGCGACGGCGGCGGATTCGGCACAGAACGTCGACTCGTCCTGCGCGTCCGGGCTCACCCGGCTCCAGCGGGCGAAGCCGGCTTCGAGTCGGCGGGCGGTCGCGTACGTCTCGCGGAGTTCGAACAGGTCGGCGCGGCGGGTCGTGACTGTGGCCTCGTCGCCGTCAGCTTTCGCCTCCTCGATACGCTCGGTCAGCGTGGCCTCCTGGTCGGCGAACTCCTGAATGCGTCGAGAGAGGTGGTCGAACGCGCCTTCGACGGCCGGAACGAGCGTCTCCGTCAGCGTCGCGGTTAGCGTCTCACAGAGATCCTCGGCCGTTGTGTCCTGGCCGGTCTGGTTCCCCTCGCGCAGATCGCCGAGAGTGAGTTCGCTCGACGGGGTCGTGCCATCGTCGCCGGAGACGGCGCTTCGTCGGAGGGCAGTAAGTTTGGCGATGGAGAGCTGCTGGCCGGGAGTGAGCGCCTCCGCAAGCGAGCGCCCGTGCGAGCGCTCGATTGCGTCGCGGAGATCGATCTCGGTGAGCGGGCAGGCGGTGATCCCGTCACGGGGGGCGGCGTCGGGATGGTCCGAGTCACAACGGGCGTAGCAGACGAGTTCGTTGCGGTTCGTGGCGACCAGATAGCGGACCGTCGGTTCGTCCCTCGCCGCGCTGAACGCGCGATGGCGGGCGGCCCGAATATCCTGGCCAGCGTCAGTCGCGGTCAGCACGACTGCGGGCCGGCCCGCCTCGTCGACGAAACTGACTTCCGCCCAGTCCTCCCGTTGGCTGTAGGCGATATCGTCGTAGCCGAGCGCATCGCCGAACAGCCGCCGCGCCAGCACCGGCGCGTAGCTCGCTCGATCGTCGGCGACCGATTCGTCGGCGAAGAGCTCCCGGAGCCCCTCGATCGCTTGAACGACGAACCCGCCCTGTGTTGGTGCGTTCATCTCGAATCCACGTAGATACCCCGAGTTAGCCGGGGAGTAACTTAATTTCGCGGGGTACTAACACCCATAGTCTTGATTCTTCACCCACCGAGAGGGTTGCGAGACGGCAGACAACCGGGTGTGCCGTCGGCGGCAGAGTTACGTGAACGCGTCTCTTACGCTGCTTGTGAACGACCTCCACGCAACTAATGTGCGATCGACGGCTCGCACCGACCACTACCGGAGCAGGAAGGCACTCACGAAATGACTGATTCGGGCTCCACTGAAGCGGCCCCGGACACGGATAGGGTCACCGGCACGCCGCCTGAACAGACCGACCCAGAGCCACTGCCAATCGAGGCGGCGGCAGAGGTGGTCGATGACATCGTCGACAACGTCGAGCGGGTCATCGTCGGCAAGCGGGGGAAGATCGAGCACGTCCTCGTCGCGTCGCTGGCGGGTGGCCACGTCCTGCTCGAGGACGTTCCTGGAACGGGGAAGACGATGCTTGCCCGCTCGGTCGCGACGTCAGTCGACGTTTCGTTCCGGCGTGTGCAGTTCACGCCGGATCTGCTCCCCGCTGACGTCACCGGGACGAACGTGTTCAACCGCCAGAGCCGGGAGTTCGAGTTCCAGCCCGGCCCCATCTTCGCGAACGTCGTGCTCGGCGACGAGATCAACCGCGCGCCGCCGAAAACCCAGAGTGCGCTGTTGGAAGCGATGGAGGAGAAGCAGGTAACCGTCGACGGCGACACGCGGAGGCTGCCCGAGCCCTTCGTGGTCATCGCCACCCAGAACGACGTGGAGATCGGTCGGACCTACGAGCTGCCGATGGCCGAAATCGACCGCTTCGCCAAGAAGCTCCGGCTGGGCTACCCCTCCACCGAGGACGAGTCCGAAATCATCGGGCGCACCGCCGGCCACCACCCGATCGAGGAGTTAACGCCCGTCACCGACGGCTGGGAGCTCCGGCGCGCACGCGAGACTGCGACGCGGGTCGAGGTACGCGAGCCCGTTCGCTCGTACATCAGCCGGCTGGCCGACTACACTCGCGACCACGCACAGCTCGGGGTGAGCCCGCGCGGGAGCATCGCGCTCGCGCGAACTGCACAGGTCCGAGCGTTGCTCGACGGCCGCGATTACGTCACCCCCGACGACGTACAGAGAGAGGCCCCGACCGTGTTCGGGCACCGTATCCGACCGAAAACCGGCAGCCAAACGGGTGAGGAGGTATTGGAGGCGGCGCTCTCCGCCGTCAGTGTCGAATGAGCCTCACGAACCGCGGCAAGGGCGTCGCGGTCATCGCTATCGGGGGGTTCCTGCTGGCACTCCTGTTCGGGTCTCGGTCGCTCAACGCCGTCGTCGTGCCCGCGGTCGTACTATTGGCTGCGGCGTACGTCCAAGTGACGCGGCTTCCCGACCTCGCGATCGTGCGTGAGCCGCCGGCCGATGCCCACGTCGGCGAGGTGCGGACCGCCGAAATCGCCTTCACCGACCGTGATGGCGAGGAGCTTCGCCGCCCGTTCATCGGCACCGTCAGTGAGTACGTGGGTGATGGCCTCCGTATCGTGCCGCCTGGTGACGAAGGCGAGGACGTTTCGGAGTACACCGTCCGCGAGAACCTCGACGGGTCGACCGAGGCCCAGTTTCAGACCGCAGTGGGCAATGAGTCACTCAGCTACCGCGTGCGCTACGAGCAGCGAGGTGAGCGGGAGCTCGGTCCGGCAACGGTGACAGCGACGGACGTGTTCGGGCTGATGGAGACCGGCATCCACATTCGGGAGACGGGCTCCGTCCTGGTCTACCCCCAGGTCCACTTCCTCCGATCCTGGAGCCGGGAATCGCTCCGCAGACTCCGGGAGTACGGCCGGAGTGAGCAGCGAGATCAGTTCGAGGAGCTCCGCGAGTATCATCCCGGCGACCCGCTCCGGGATATCCACTGGCGGACGACCGCGAAGCGCGACAAACTCGTCGTCAAGGAGTTCGCCGCCGAGGCCGAGGCCGAAGCGGTCACGATTGCCGCCGGCGCGAATGTCGACGGCGCAGACCGGATGGCTGAGGCAACCGCGAGCGTCGCACTCACACTGGTCGACGAGGATATCCCCGTCGACGTGGCGCTCCCGCGCGGGGAGGTAAGTGTGGGACCGGAGCGCGGGGGCGAACTCGCGCTGCTCCGGACGCTCGCAACAGCCAAGGCCGGACGGCTCCCCGACCCCGAGGCCGACGTGCGAATCCACGGGCGGGGCGAGGAGGCGACCATCGAGGTCGGCGAGACCGAGTATCGGTTCACCGAACTGCTGGAGCGCGACAGTGACGCGGTACCGACCGTCACCAGGGGTACCGTGGAGGTGAACGCATGAGCGGTCGCGGACCCGGCGGCGGGGCGCCGAACCAGCCGTCCGGCGGGCAGAGCCTGGATGAGGCCCTAACGGGCTCCCTAGAGCGGTTGCTGCCCAAGGACCGGTCCTGGTCACTGCGCGAAGCAGTCGCTACCCCGGCGATGCTCGGCGTCACCCTTCTGACGCTCGCGTATCTCCAGGTGCTCTTTCATGTCATCGACGTGGTCGGCGGGACCGGGTTCCTGGTGGCCGAAATCCTGGTCGTGCTCGGTGTGGGCGCCGCCGTCGCGGGCCGGTTCGACGCCAAACGGGCGCTGATCGGCAGCGCGGTCGTGCTCACGGTCGGGCTCACCATCTACTACTTCTCCATCCCCGAGAGCCAGCGGGCGCTCGTGAACGTCGGAACCGTACTCAGGGACCTGCTCGCGCTGCTCACCGGGCTCTCGGTGTTCCGGCTGGTCCAGGCGGATGTCTGGGTGTTCGCGGTGCTGCCGGCGCCGCTGCTTGGCTCGTGGCTGCTGGCGCTGCGCGGGCGCTACCCGTTGAGCGTGCTCGTCGGTGGGAGCGTGCTCGGGCTGTTCATCTTTACCGGCGACGCCGGCATGGCGACGACGCTCGCCGGCGTCGTCGGCGCGGCGATGGCTGTCGGGCTGGCAGAGCTCGCACCGCGGGGCGCGCTCTCGATCCAGTGGGACACCGTTGTACTCGTCATCACCGTCATGGTAGTGCTCTCGGCGTCGGTTTCGCTCGTACCCGGCGGCGCCGCCCGACCCGCGTTCATCGGCGACAGCACGCCGACGCTGGAGTCGAATCTCGTCGATAACCAGGAGAGCGTCGGAATCGTCGGCTCAATCCGACTGTCGCCGGAGGTGCGGTTCACCATCGAGTCCGAACAGGAGGAGTACTGGAAAGTCGGGAGCTACGACCGCTACACCGGCAACGGCTGGGTACGGACCGGCGAAGCTACCCAGTACGACGGCCCCCTCGCAGGGCCGCCGGGGGATAGCCGCCGTGTCGAGCAGACGGTGACCGCCAAGACGCCGCTGAACTCCATGCCCGCGGCGTGGAAACCGGTCGCCGTCGAGGGGAGCGTCGCGCGGGCGACGCAGGTGACCGAGCAGGACGGCCTCCGCGCGGCGACGGCCATCAGCGAAGGCGAGTCCTACACCGTCGTCAGCGAGGTAGCCCAGTACAGCACTCCCGAGCTACAGAACGCTGGCACTGACTACCCCGACCGGATCGAGAACCGCTATCTCGGCCTCCCGGACAGCACGCCCGACCGGGTGGCCGAACGCACTGATCAGGTCGTCGAAGACGCGAACACGCCCTACGAGGCCGCCGTCGCAATCGAGCAGTATCTGGAGGCGGAGAAGCGCTACTCGCTCAACGTCCGCCAGCCGGAGGGGAACATCGCCGACTCGTTCCTCTTCGAGATGGACGCCGGCTACTGCACCTACTACGCGACGACGATGGTGACGATGCTGCGCACCCAGGGGGTCCCCGCCAGGTTCGTCACGGGCTACACCTCCGGTGAGCGGGTTGCCGAGGACAAGTGGGTCGTCCGCGGACTCGACGCCCACGCGTGGGTCGAGGTCTACTTCCCCGAGGTCGGCTGGGTCGCGTTCGACCCGACGCCGGGCGGCGCACGGAACGTCGCCGAGGGCCAGCGACTCGCTGAGGCCCGCGGTAACGAGGCGGAGGGCGTCGACACCACCGAAAGCGGACCCGGAGACTGGACGCCGGCGGACAGCGGGACCACCACGGACACGGAGACGGCGGCCAACGGCTCAGTTAATAGCAGTGTCGGGGTGGGTGGCACGCCCGACGCCGGACTCCTCGGACCGGGGGAAACTGGGGAGGAACTCGGTGATTTCACTCCGGCAGCCGGCGAGGACGGGGTCGAGCAGGCCGACGGCGGGACGCTTCCCAGCCGGGAGCAGTTGGGCTACGGCTTCGCCTTCCTGCTCGGGAGCGTCGCCGCCAGCCGCCGGTTCGGGCTCGACCAGCGGCTCTACCAGTTCATCTGGTTGCGCCACCAGCCGCGGTCGGCGCCCGTCGAGGATGTGGAGCGCGCATACGACCGACTGGAGATGCTGCTTACGAGCCGCTACGGGGCGCGACGCCGCGGCGAGACCGTGAGCGACTACGTCGACCGGCTGGTCATCGACGACGAACGGGTGCCGCGGATCGCTCGGCTCTACGAACAGGCCCATTACGGCGGCAGTGCCACAGCGGAGGATGCTGAGACCGCAATCTCCGCCGTCAACGGGCTGGTCGCGGAGACGACGCCGCTCCTGGGGCGGCTCCGTCGGTAAGGGATCAGCGAAGCGGCCACCGGTTGAGCCCTTCCCCGAGTCGTCGTTCACACTTGCTGGCGTCGCCCGGTACTGTTTTGTAGTTGTGGCGGCTATTTTCTGTTCGTAATGGGTGAAGTCTGCTCGACGTGCGGGCTGCCTGAGGAGCTCTGCGTCTGTGAGGACGTCGCAAAGGAGTCTCAGCAGATCAGTATCCGCATCGACGAGCGCAGGTACGGCAAGGAGGTAACGGTCATCCAAGGGTTCGACCCCAAAGACGTGGATATGGACAGCCTGTCTTCGGACCTGAAGTCCAAGTTCGCGTGTGGGGGCACCGTCGAAGACGGCTCTATCGAACTCCAGGGGAACCACAGCGGCCGCGTGGAGGATTTCCTCCGCGAAAAAGGCTTCAACGTGGCCTGACCTCCTTCGTCGGCGGACGTTCACCCGCCCGCTGGCTCCCCACGCCGGAACTAAACCGTCTCGCCACGAGCTACCGCTGTGGCCCGAACAGCCCCCGCAGTCGTTCTCGTCCTCCTCGTCCTGATAAGCGTCGTCCCCGGGGCCGCGGTCGCCGCCAGCCCCGCTACCGCGCCGGCAACCGGGGGCACGTCGCTCGATGACGCGCCGTCCACAGCGACCAGTACGGCGGCATCGCCGACGATCGCCGTCGACACCGCGCTCTCGCTCACGCCCGACGAGCCCGGCTCCGTCGGCGTCGTTCAGACGTTCGAGCTCCCCAGCGAGGTGACCGAGCTGACGGTGCGCCTCGAGAGCCGGGCGACCGTCACCGGGACCTACACCGTCGCCGTAGCCGGTAAGCGCGTGGACGTGCGCGTACGAGAGCCGGCGAGGCCGACGGTGACGGCGCTCGAACTCGACCGCGAGACGGTCGAGCGCAACGGGACGGTGACTGCCACCGCGACCGTCGAGAACACCGACAACGTCCCCGGCGACCGAACCGTGGTCTTCACCCGGAGCGGCGAGACAGTCGCGGAGCGAACCGTGAGCCTCGCGCCGGGCGAGCGCACGACTGTCTCGGCCACGCTGACACAGCCCGAGATTGGCGAGCACCGCATCGGCGTCGGCGACCGGTCGGCGACGGTGCAGGTAACGACCGAGACCGAGCCGTCCCCGAGCAGCGTTCCCGTCCCTGGCTTCGGCGCGGCGGCGGCTATCGCCGCGGTCGCCCTGCTCGGTAGGCTCTCGCGGCTGTTCTCGACCGAGTAGCGCCGCAGGTGCTCTCTCAACCGCGAGGGGGAACCACTCAGAACGGCGCCTCGGGCCCCTCGTCGGCCTCGGCGTCCTCGAACGCGCGGTCGATCTCGCCGTCCCACTCGCGCAGCCCGCCGGCCATGCTCTGGACGGTGGCGTCGCCCGCCCCCTCGTTGGAGGCGACGAGTTTGGCCGCCTGCACGCTAGATTTGCCGTGGGGACAGACGGTCACGATGTGGTCGGCGTCGGCGACCTCCGCCACCCGGTCCGGGAGCTGTCGGAACGGGATGTTGACGCTCCCGGGGATGTGGCCCCGGCGGAACGCCGGCGGCTGGCGGATGTCTACCACCGTCGGTTCCGACGCCCCGTCGAGTCGCTCCCGGAGCTCCGCAGTCGAGATTTCGCCGTCCATGGCCGACGTAGCGTTGTCCGGAGGTTAAGCCCGTTGCTGGCGGCCGAGCCGTTGGGCGACGACGCTACAGCAGCCCCTCCTCCTTCGCGAGGGTCAGCCCCTGCAATGTCGCCTCGTTCGTCGGCCGCGAACGGACGGCGGGTATCGCCTCGTCGATGTGAATCGCCCGCGGCGTGAGGAACTCGTTCTCGTCCAGATCCTGCTGGGCGGGTTCCAGCCCCTCCGCGAACACGTAGGCGCGCTTGTGCCTGAGCAGCCCCGTCGCGACCCACACCTCGGCCAGCAACGAGAGCGAGGAGGCGGCGAAGCCGGTCTCCTCGCGGAGTTCGCGTTCGGCCGCCGTGGTGAACGATTCCCCCTCGTCGACGATCCCAGCCGGGAGTTCCAGCTGTTCGTGGCGAATCGTCGGACGATACTGCTCGACGAACAGGACGTCGTCGTCAGTGACGGCGGTGACGACGACGGCGGTTGGGAGTTCGGCCCAGTAGTAGCGCTTCCGGCTGCCGTCGGGCTGTTCGACCAGGTCGTAGCCGCCGACGAACCAGCTCGTCTCGTACTCCGGGACGCTCTCGATGACGGGCCAGTCGGGGTGTGGGTCGCCGATCCGTGCGTGGCGGCGACCGTCGTCGGGTGGATAGCTGTCGCTCACAGCGATGCTCTCGTCGGCGGGGAGTTAACCGTTTCCGGGCGACGTTAGGCCCCCTTCAGCAGGTCGTCGTAGATCCGGCCGAACGCCTGCCGGCGGAGGGTGCCGATCGCCGCCTCCTCCTTCTGCTGGTACGTCGCTGCGACGGCCGTCTCGGCGAAGGGCACGACGTGCCAGACGACGTTGTCGACGTGTTCGGAGCCGTTGCGGTGGACGTCGTAGGACGGGTGGTCGTCCTGCCACGCCTCCCACTCCTCGACTGAACCGACGTGGACCGTCAGCAGCGACGCGAACAGCGCTTCCCGGGCGGTTTCGACCACCTCGCCGGTGATGCGCTCGTCGTACTCCTCACGGTCGAACTCCATCGCCTTCGCCGTCTCGCGCACGACAACCTGAGCGGCGGGGCCGACACTCTCGAACGCCTCGCGTGCCCCAGCCTCTGTCTCCGGTGAAAAGACGCCTTCCGTTCGCATAGTTAGTGATTCGCGGGGAGCGGTTTACCGGTGACGGTGCGGCGTCGGGTCACTCCTCGGCGTCTGGGTCTGTACCGCCCGCTTCGCCAATCTCGTCGTCAGTTTCTCCCTCTTCCGCCCCCTCAGCAGCCTGTTCGCGGCGCTCCTTGGTGAGTTCTCGGGCTTCCGCGAGCACCTCCTCGGTCTCCTCGTCGAGGGAGTCGGCACCCTGAATCGCCGACTCGTCGACGCCACCGACCTCCGGGACGCCACCGCGGTCGTGCTGATGGCCACCCTCGTGACTTGCGTCCGCCTGGTCGCCGCGGAACTCCTCGGGGATATCCGCCTGCTCGACTGCCGCCTCGTCGTAGTCGACCTCCTCGGCGGCGTCGACGACACGCTTGCCCAGCGCCGGCGGAGTGAGCTCCGCCCACCCGTCGACATGGTCGTCCAGCCACGCCTCGTGGTCGTCCTCGTGGAGCATCGCCGTCATGGCGAGATGGTTCGCCAGATGCTCGCTGTCGTGCTGGGGCGTCTCACAGACCGGACAGCTGTAGCCCATACCCACCCGTTCGGCCGGAGCGTCAAAACAGGAGCGTTCGCGCCCGACCGGTCGTGCTACTCGCCTGGGCGCCAGTCGGTGAGCTCGAGCAACATCACGTAGGCGTCCTCGCCGTCGTCGTAGTAGCCCGGGACACGGCGAACCGCCTCGAACCCCACGTCGTCGTAGAGCGACTGGGCTGGCTGGTTGCTCTCCCGGACTTCGAGTTTCACCACGTGGGCACTCTCGACGGAGAGCGTGAGCAGCACCCGCTCCAGCAGCGCCCGGCCGATACCCTCGCCCTGGACGCTCGGGTGGACCGCGATATCCTTCAGATGACCGATATCCCGGCCGTGGTTCGGGGTGACGTCTGCGACCGCGTAGCCGACGACGGCGTCGTCCCGGACGGCGACCAGAAAGCCCGATTCGCCGACGAACTGCTCGAAGGAGGCGAACGGCCACGGCTGTGGGAAGACCGCTTTCTCGATGCGGAACACCGCGAGGAGGTCCGCCCGCTCGGCCTGCCGGATGGTGAGTCCCTCCACGCCGGACGTGTCGGGGGCGGAGGTCATAGCGAACAGTAACGCAGTTGTGCTCATAAACGATGCGGCCACGTAATACGCGGAAACTGAAAACGGTGGAGATCGGATGAGTCGACGAGCCGGTTCGGGAGAGCGGCTGATTGCGGCGAAACGCCGTTCAGTCGTCTGCCGGCGCGGCGCCACTTCCAGAGTCGTACTGCTGGCGGGTCCAGGCGAGCTTCCCGCCGGCGGCGAGAATCTCGCGCTCGCGCTCGGAGGCGTCGAGGTGGGCGGTCCCCTCCCACTCGTCGTTGACGCGGTAGGTGAACTCGGTCTGGCCCGAGCGCACGCCCTTGCCAACGTCGTCGATGATCTCGATCTCGTCGCCCTGCTGGATGTTCTCGTAATCGTCCTCCTCGATGGTGAGGGGGACGAGCCCGAAGTTGAACAGGTTCGCCTTGTGGATGCGGGCGAAACTGCGCGCGAGCACGCCCTCGATACCGAGGTACATCGGACAGAGCGCCGCGTGTTCTCGCGAGGAGCCCTGGCCGTAGTTCTCGCCGGCGACGAGGAAGCCACCGTCGGCGTCCAGCGCGCGCTGGGCGAACGTCTCGTCGACACGCGAGAGCGTGAACTCCGAGAGCTTCGGCACGTTGGAGCGGAACTTCAGGATATCCGACGTGGCCGGGATGATGTGGTCGGTCGTGATGTTGTCGCCCATCCGGAGCAGCACCTCGCCCTCCAGGTCCGGGTCGAGAGCGTCCTTCAGCGGCACGTCGCCGATGTTGGGCCCCTTGATGAGTTCGTCGTCGACGGCCTCATCGGGGGCGATGAGGTCGGCGTCCTCGCGGTCGTAGCCCGTCCCCATCTCGAAACCGGGGTCCTCGAGGTCGCCCAGCTCGTCGGCCAGATCACGCGGGTCGATGATTTCACCTTTGATCGCCGCCGCGGTGGCAACCTCCGGGGAGCAGAGGAACACCGAGTCGTCCTCGATGCCCGAGCGACCCTCGAAGTTGCGGTTGAACGTCCGGAGCGACACCGTGTCGCTACCCGGGACGTGACCGATACCGATACAGGCGCCACAGGTCGCCTCCGAGAAGTTGACGCCGGCGGCCATCAGCTCGGCCGTCCAGCCCTCGCGGGCGAGCATCTCGGAGGCCTGCTTGCTCGCGGGTGCGATGATCATCTCCGTCTTCTTGTTGACCTCGCGGCCCTCGAGCATCTTCGCGGCCGGGAGGATGTCCTCGTAGGCGCCGTTCGTACAGGAGCCGACCATCACCTGTTCGACGGTCTCGCCGGCGACCTCGCGCACGGGGACGACGTTGTCCGGCATCGAGGGTTTGGCGATGAGCGGTTCGAGCTCCGAGAGGTCGACGACGATTTCGTCGGCGTACTCGGCGTCCTCGTCGGGCTGGAGGTCGACGTACTCGTCGGAGCGGCCGACGCGGTCGAGCCAGTCCTCCGTCTTCTCGTCGGTCGGGAAGATCGAGGAGGTGGCGCCGAGTTCGGTCCCCATGTTCGTGATGGTGGTCCGCTCGGGCACCGAGAGCGTCTCCACGCCCGGGCCGGTGTACTCGAACACCTTGCCGACGCCGCCTTTCACGCTCAGGCGCCGCAGCAGCTCCAGAATGACGTCTTTCGCGGTCGCCCACTCGCCCAGCTCACCTTCGAGCCGGATGCTGACGACTTCGGGCATCTCGACGTAGTAGGCGCCGCCCCCCATGGCGACGGCGATGTCGAGGCCGCCGGCGCCGATGGCCAGCTCACCGAGCCCGCCGGGTGTCGGCGTGTGGGAGTCCGAGCCCAGCAGCGTCTTGCCGGGCGCGGCAAAGTTCTCCTTGTGGACGTTGTGACAGATACCGTTGCCGGGACGAGAGAAATGCGCGCCGAACGTCCCCGCGGCAGACCGGAGGAACCGGTGGTCGTCCGTGTTCTTGAAGTCGAACTGGTAGGTCTGGTGGTCGCAGTACTGGGCCGCAAGCTCGGTCTGGACCTCGTCCAGGTCGAGCGCCTCGAACTGGAGCCAGACCATCGTGCCGGTCGTGTCCTGTGCAAGTACCTGGTCGATCTCGATCCCGATTTCCTCGCCGGGTTCAAGCTCACCCTCAGCGAGATGATCGTCGAGGATTTTCTCCGTGATTGTCTTTCCCATATCGTCCGAAGATGCGCTCGGCTGAGATATAAATCCGGCGAGAAGCCGTCCGACGCCATCGCCGACTCCGCCACCGTTAAGCCCACCCAGGCGCTCCCCCGCGATATGTTCCGTTCCGGCCGGGCCGTCGCGGCAGCTATCGAGGCTGCGGGGACCGGCACCGAAGCCCCGCTTCCAGCCGTAGCCATCCAACCCAACGGTGTCGATCTCACCGTCGAGCGTGTCTTCGAGCAGCAGTCCGCCGGCCATGTCGGCCGCGACGGGAAATCCATCGGCGACCGCGCCGAGGTCGACCCGGTGGGCGACGACCCACCCACCTACCGACTCCCCCCGGGCGGCTACATCGTCCGCTACGGCGAGGTGCTGTGTGTCCCGGAGGAGCACGTCGGCTTCGTGCTCCCGCGCTCGACGCTGCTTCGCAACGCCTGTACGCTCAACACTGCTGTCTGGGACGCCGGCTACGAGGGGCGCGGCGAGGGGTTACTGCAGGTCCACCACGAAATCGAGATCGAACAGGGCGCCCGCATCGGCCAGTTCGTGCTCTCCGGAGCCGAACACGAGGGGACGTACGGCGGGAGCTATCAAGGGGAGAACACACCGTGAGCCACACATCCGACGATGGCTGACCGCCCTGTCGACCCGGCGCTCTACCGAGAGGCGTTCGCGGCAGCCACCGGTGCGAACCTCATCACCGACGACGCGTTCCGCATCGTCGACGCCAACGACGCCTGTCTCGAGACGCTTGACTGGGGGGACGAGGCGCTCCTGAACACCACCCCTGCGCAGCTGTTCGTGGACCCAGCGGTGTTCGAAGCAGCGACTGACCGCCTCACCGCCGGCAAGAACTGGCGTGAGGAGTTCGAACTCCGTACCGGAGACGGCCGCCGGCTGCAGGTTGCGGGGACCGCCACACCCATCTACGTCGACGGCGAGCGCCGCGGCGCTGTCTTCGGTTTCGTCGACCTCACCAACCGACACAACCGCCAGGAGAGCCTGCGAGTACTGAACCGCGTGCTCAGACACAACCTCCGGAACGACGCCAACGTCGTTCTCGGCCATCTGGAGACCGCCGCCGAGCTCGCAGCGAACGAGCGCGTCGTGGAGTCCATCGAGGTGGCCAAAGAGCGGACGAAAGGGAGTCTCGACCGCGGCCAGACCGCCCGCGCGTTCAGCCGGCATCTCGTCACCGACGATGAGGCGACGCTCTACCCGGTCGATCTCGCCGGCGCGCTGAAACAGGCGATCAACACGGTCGACACCGAGGCGGCGACGCTCCAGGTCGACGTCCCATCGGGCCTCCATATTCGGGCTGACGAGACGGTCACCTCGGCGGTTCGGAACATCGTCGAGAACGCCGTCGAGCACACCGGGCCGACACCGACCATCGCTATCGATACCGTGGCCGACGAGGAGACGATTACGCTACGGGTCGGTGACGACGGGCGAGGGATCCCGCCGGAGCGCCGTGACCGCGTGCTCGAGCGCGGCGGGTCGGCGGTTCGACACGGACAGGGGCTGGGGCTCTTCTTCGTCGACCGCCTGCTCGACGTGTACGGCGGCGAACTCACAATCGACGAGAGCGACCTCGGCGGCTGTCTAATCCTGCTGGAGTTCCGGCGTGCGAGTGATGATGGGGTCGAGTTCGAGCTGGGATAGTGAGGTGATTGTGGCTGAGAGGGAGTTGAACCCCAGTCACTCCGCTTCGCTTCGTTCCCTGATTCAGAGTCTCTCTCACGACGAACGACACGCCTCGCTGTGGCTCGGCGGTCGGTTACGGGCTGAGAGGGACTTGAACCGGAGGAAGACGTGCTCGCTCACTTCGGTTCGCTGCGCGCGACTTCCAGGGTTCAAGCCCTCCAGCGACGCCTCTCACGGTTCAGGTAGTTCGCCGGAGAAGCGGGCTGAGAGGGACTTGAACCCCCGACCGTCTGGTTAAAAGCCAGACGCTCTCCCTAACTGAGCTATCAGCCCGCAGTTGTTCTAACTCCGGCCGCCCCATAAGCGTTTAGAACCAACACGGCGCCCCAGGCCGCTTCCCCGAAAGCTAAAGCACCGTAGCCCGACCCGTCACCATGAACCTCCGTCGTTTCACCGAGCGGCTCATCGAGTTCGAGACCACCGACGGCCAGGAGGCCGCGGCTGCGGCGTGGTTCCGCAGCCGACTGTCGGAGTTGGGGTTCGAGACCTACGAATGGCTGGCCGACGCCGAGCTACTCGCCGACCACCCCTCGTTCCCTGACGACCCGGCTGCCATCGAGGTTGCCGACCGTCCAAGCGTCGCAGGCGTCCTCGAGGTTGGCGACGCCGACGCCGGGCCGACGCTCGTCCTGAACGGCCATCTCGACGTGGTTCCGGCCGACGAGGACGCGTGGAGTTCGCCGCCGTTCGAGGCTGTCTGGGACGAGAGCGACTCCGGCGAGACGCTCACTGCCCGCGGCGCAGTCGACATGAAGGGGCCCCTCGCTGCATGTGTGTTCGCCGCACTCGACGCCGCCGATGACGCCGAAGAAGCCGGACTGGACGGCCGACTCATCGTCGAGGCGGTCGTCGGGGAGGAGGAAGGCGGCATCGGCGCCGCCGCCGCGGCGCTCTCGAACCCCTATCCGTTCGAGCGCGACGCCGCGCTGGTTGCCGAACCCACCGAACTCCAGGCGGTCACCGCCACGGAGGGCACCGTGATGAAGCGCCTGGAGATACAGGGCCGGGCGGCCCACGCCGCCAGCCGCTGGGTCGGCGAGGATGTGCTCCCGCATTTCGAGACCATCCGAACCGCGCTACTCGAGTTGGAGGGCGAACGCACTGCAAGCATCAGCCACCCGCTCTACCAGGAGTTCCCCATTCCCGCGCCGGTTTGCTTCGGGACAGTGACCGCCGGCAACTGGGCCTCCTCGGTCCCCTCGTCGCTGACAGCTGAGATTCGCATCGGCGTCGTGCCAGGCGAGACGGTCGACGAGGTGGAAGCGCAGTTCGAGGCGAGATTCGGCGAGGTCGTCGAGGAGAGCGAGTGGCTCTCGGAGCACGTACCGGCGTTCGAGCGATTCAGCATCCAGTTTGAACCTGCCGAGACCGACGCCGAGGAGCGAGTGGTCCGTGACCTCCAGAGGGCGATGGGTGAGACAGGCATCGACGACACCGAGCCACGGGGGGCGACCTACGGCGCGGACTCACGCCACTACGTTGCCGCGGGCATTCCGACCGTCGTGTTCGGCCCAGGGAGTATCGAGCAGGCACATTTCCCCGACGAAACGGTACACTGGGACCAGGTTGAGCAGGCACGGGAGACCATCGCGGAGACGGCGCGGAACTTCCTGGCCTGAGCGCCCATCTGTGACTGACTGAACCCGACACTGGGTTGGACGACGCCCTACTCCGCGTAGCGGTCTTCGAGCGCCTCCGTGACCACGTCGCCAGGTTCGCAGTTGCGCATCGACGCCTCACGCCGAAGCTCTCGGTACGCCTCCTGAGACAGTGAGAGGTCCACCGATCCGGATTCGACGCCTGACTCTCGTAGCGCCGCCGCCGCCGACGTCCCGCTTCCTACCTCGCTCGCGAGTGAGCGCACCTCCCGAACCGTCAGGTCGTGGTCGAGCGTCGCCCAGGCGAGGTCGAGGCGCTCGGTCCCTTCGACGCGGGCGATGTGTTTGGCCGCTGAGGGGGCGATATCCCCACGGGCGACGTGGCGCCGGACGGACTGAGGCAGGTCGTGGACCCGCGCCCACTTGCGGATGAACGAGATAGGCGCGTCGCCAGCGCGCTCGGCGGCGGCGCGGTAGGAGCCGACCCCGCGCACGAGCGCTGCACAGGCTGCCGCGCCGCGCAACATCGCGACCGAGTCGTCGCCGTCGAGCTTCTCGGAGTCGACGAACGCCTGGAGCGTCTCGGCGGCGAGGTCGACGCTCTCGGGGTCGTCCGGGTCGAAGTCGACTGCGTCGCTCGCGCGCTCCCCAGTGATCTCGGGGTCGGCCCGCACGACCGGCTCCCCCACCCGCTCCCGGCGGTCCGTGGTGGCCGCCTGGTCGGCGGCGTCATCCGGGCCCTCGGGATCGAGTTCTGACATTGCCGGCAAGTTAGCTCCGGATAGGCAAAAGGCTCCCGCGTGTGGGCGAAGCCAGTACACGGCAGCCGACGGTTCCGCTGTGAACCGGCCACGAGCGTTATGCACGTCCATCTCGGAGGGCGAAGCCACCGACACCGCCCACGACCTCCCTGCAAAGTTCGGGAAGATTCTCACCGAAGAGTTCGACGGCGACGAGTTCATCGACCGCGCCGGCGTCGACGACGCCACGGCCGAGTCCTCCGTCACCACCGGTATGGACATACTCGAGAGCGTCGTTCCTAACCGAGAGGTCGAACCGCAGAGCTTCCAGCCGACATCGTGGAGCTGCTGTCACCGGCGGTTTGAACCGGGTTCTCCACGGCGGTTCGGTCTTCTCGACCCCCGACAGCTTTCTTGCTGCCGACACATCTATGCCACCATGTCTCCCCGCGGGAACCCAGCAGCGTGGCAGGAGCCCGAGGCCATCGAGCACGCTGTCGAAGAGGTCGAGGGGCGCTCGCGCCCGCTCGACGGCCCCGGCGACCTCGACGGCCTCGTCGACTACCTCGCCGACCGACAGTTCGTCCTGCTCGGCGAGGCCTCACACGGCACCTCGGAGTTCTACCGCTGGCGCGCACAGCTCTCGGCGCGGCTCATCGAGGAGCACGGTTTCGATTTCGTCGCCGTCGAGGGTGACTGGCCCAGCTGTTACATCCTGAACCGGTTCGTGAAGGGGCGGCCCGACGCGCCCAAGACGGTCCGCGAGGCGCTGGAAACGTTCACTCGCTGGCCGACCTGGATGTGGGCCAACTGGGAAACCGTCGAGTTCTTCGAGTGGCTCGCGCTCCACAACCGGGAGTTCGAGGACGACCCCGCCGGCTTCTACGGCCTCGACGTCTACAGCCTCTTCGAGTCGATGGACGCTGTCGTCGAGCATCTCGAGGCGACCGACCCCGGAGCCGTCGAGTTCGCCCGGGACGCGTACCGCTGTTTCGAGCCCTACGGCGAGGACGCGCGGGAGTACGGCCGGTCGACCCGGCTCGTCCCGGAAACCTGTGAGGACGAGGTGGTCGACGTACTGACTCGCCTGCGAGAGGAGGCGCCGACGTACGACGGCGACGAGAGTCCTGACGAGCAGTTCAACGTCGAACAGAACGCGCGCGTCGCCAGGAATGCCGAGGAGTACTACCGCTCGCTTGCAGGGAGTGGGAACTCGTGGAACGTCCGAGACCGCCACATGGCGGATACCCTGGATCGCCTGATCGAGCAGCACGGCGACGACGCCACGGCCATCGTCTGGGCGCACAATACCCATATCGGCGACGCCCGCGCGACCGATATGGCCCAGCGGGGCCGGCTGAACATCGGCCAACTCGTGCGCGAACGCTACCCCCCCAAGGAGGTCGCACTCGTCGGCTTCGGCTCCCACCACGGGTCAGTCATCGCGGCCGACGAATGGGGTGCCGAGATGGAGTCAATGCGCGTCCCCGAGGCGATGGAGGGGAGCTACGAGGACGTGTTTCACCGGGCCGGCGGCGAGGACCGCCTGCTGTTCACGGGCCGAATCGCGGCTGGCGACGCGCTGGCCGAGGAGCGCGGGCACCGAGCCATCGGCGTGGTCTACCACCCCTCACTCGAGTCGGGGAACTACGTCCCGACGGAGCTGCGCGAGCGCTACGACGCCTTCATCCATATCGACGAGTCAGGATCGCTCCACCCGCTGGACCTCCATCCGGACCGCGAGCAGGTGCCCGAACTCTACCCGTTCGGTCGCTAAGTCGTCAGATACTCCTGTGCCTCCTCGTCGGTCACCTGCCCGAAGTTCCGGTAGAACCGCCCGACTGCACCGAACCGTGCGGGCTCCTCGAGCGCGATGACCTCGTCAGCTTCCTGCCGAATGCGGTCGAGCGTCGACGGCGGACCCACCGGCACCGCGACGATGATGGACTCAGCACCCCCACTTTTCAGCCGGCGGATGCTCGCGAGCATCGTCGCGCCGGTCGCGACGCCGTCGTCGACGAGGAGGACCCGCCGGCCCTCGATTGGCTCGGGCGGCCCTTCCCGGTACGTCTCCTCTTTCTCACGAGCGGTCTCGGCTGCTTGCTCCCGTGCCGACTCGAGATACGCATCCGAGACGTCGAGTTGCTGGATAGCCTCGTCGTTGAGCCAGGCGCTGCCGTCCGGGGCGGCCGCGCCGATGGCGTACTCGGGGTTGTTCGGCGCACCCATCTTCTTCGCGGCGACGATATCCAGCGGGAGGTCCAGCCTGTCCGCAACTGGGCGGGCGACTGGGAGCGCCCCGCGAGGGATTCCCAGAACCACATCCGCGTGCACCCCCTCCGTGTGGAGCCGTTCGGCCAACTGCTCACCGGCATCCGTTCGGTTATCGAACATGTGTTCGTGTTGGGCTGCCGGCGTGAAACCGATATGGGGGATTCCAAGGGTCTGAGAACCGCTCGAACGTTATCGATTCGAGCGCGCCCAGAACACCGAAAAGACGACTGTCGCGTGGACGACGGCACCCGCAAGCGCTATCCACCGGCCAGCGAGGTTCGCGCTCTCCACACTCGCGAGCAGTCCGATACTCTCCACTGCGACGCCGGCGACGAGCAGCCACCCAGCGAGGGCGGCCGTCCTGTCGTCGATACCCGGTACCGTGGCGATGCCCGGCGGGTAGAACTGGTAGCTGACGCCGGCCACCGCCAGGCCGAGGAAGCCAAGCAGCGCGACTCTGACGTGGGCCTCGGCGACTGGCAGGGAAAGGCCGGTAAACGCCATATGTAGCCCGAGAACGGCGACGGCGACGGCGGCGGCGCTGGACCCAAGCAACAGATAGAGGCCGATGCGCCGCCGGTCGCTCCGGCCGAACATATCGGCGTACGCGACCGCGAAGCCAACCAACGCGACCGCTTCCAGGCTCGCGCCGAGGCGGAACAGCCATCCCGCGCCGAACGACGACACCAGGAGAAGCGGTCCAACCGCGCCGGCCGCGAGCACGGTGCCGACGAGCGGTGTCCGGGGTGAGACGACGAGAAAGCGTGGGAGCAGCCGGAAGCCGATGGCGAACACGAGCAGCGCGGCGGTGCCGGCGGCGAACAGATGCGAGAGCGGCGGGCCGCCGGCTGGAAGCGAGGCGGGGAGGGCACCGACTACGTCGAGAACCGGCAGGAACGCCGCGGCGAGGAGATAGCCCAACGCCACCGGAACGAACGCGTTGGCGATGCGGTCGACGGCCCGTCGGTCAGCTTTCGCGTCGACGGTTCCCGTCTCCCGCCCGGTGATGTTGTCGCGGACGCTCCACGCGAGGATGCCGACGAAGAGGCCGCAGCCGAGCGCCCAGAAGCCGGTGCCGATCGTTGCCCAGTGTGTCGGGACGACGCCAGCCGCCGCCGCCGCGATAGCAGCCGTTCCGACGACGGCGAGGGGGAGATGGAGCGCCGGCGCCCGCGGTACAGCGAGGCTCCGGTCGAAGTAGGAGGGAACGAGCGCGTACGCCTTGCCGAACACCATGTGGAGCACGAAGCCGTAGAGCCCGAGCGTGACCGCAACCCCTCGGCCGGCGCCCGCGACGACGGCACCCTGCCAGCAGACGAGCCACACGAGGCTCGCGACCACGAACAGGCGCGTCCACCGAGACACCGTCGCGGAGGCGGTCGTCACGGCTCTGTGTTCAGCGCCAGCGGTAATTCGGTTTCGGGCTGCTGGCCGGACTGAACCGACTCGGGAGCGCCGGGCATCGTCCGGACACCTGCCGGGACCGCACCTGTGCGTGGCTCCGAACACGTTCGGGTCGCCGAGAGGAGAACATCTTCGGCCGAGCGTAGTAGTCACCGGACGGCGAACCACTGGCACTCACCATGAAGATCGGAATCGTCGGCGCGGGGCTCACCGGGCTGGCGCTACAGCAGTATCTGACACCGAGGGGGACCGAGAGCGTCGTCTTCGAGTCGTCCGCCGAACCGGGCGGCGTTATCAGGAGCCGTACCGTCGACGGCCGAACGCTCGAGTTCGGTCCACAGCGAACCCGGCTCTCCCCGCCGGTTGCGTCGCTCGTCGGGGAGCTCGGTATCGGTGACCAGAGACGCGAAGCGGACGACGGCCCGCTGTTCGTTTATCGCGACGGCGCGCTTCGTCGCGTTCCCTTCAGCATCGGGGATGCCGTCGCGACCGACCTCCTCTCCGTTCGGGGGAAACTGCGGCTGCTGCTGGAGCCGCTGACCGACCCGCCCCGGGCCGGGGAAACCGTCGAGGAGAGCCTCACGCGAACGCTGGGGGCGGAAGCCGCCGAGTACCTCGTCGGGCCGCTCTACGGCGGCATCTACGGCTCCCACCCCGACGAGATGGAGATGGAGTACTCGCTGCTCCGCGCGCTGGACACGTACGGCGTCGACCGAAGTCTGCTCGCAGCAGCGCTGCGGGGGAAACTCGGACGCTCGGACCCGTCCCCGGTCGTGTCCTTCGACGGCGGGATGCAGGCGCTCCCGCGGGCGATCTACGAGCGCCATCGCAACCGAATCCACCTCGACACGCCCGTCGAGGCGGTTCGGGACCTCGACGACCGGTTCGGACTCGAGACGGCCTCGGGCATGAGGATCGTCGACCGCGTCGTGCTGACGACGCCTGCAGATGTCACCGCAACGCTGCTCGACGCCATCGCTCCAGCGGCGGCCTCGGAGCTCCGTCGGCTCACCTACAACCCGCTGGCGCTGGTCCATCTCGTGCCCGAAACGACGATGGATGCAACGGGGTTCCAGGTTCAGTACGAGGAGGCGTTCCGGACGCTCGGTGTGACCTGCAACGCCGATCTCTTCGACCGTGACGACCACTACACGGTGTTCCTCGGCGGGGCACGGACACCCGGGCTCGTCGACTGGTCGACCTCGGAGATACGCGAAACTGCCCGACGCGAGTTCTCGGAACTCACGGGAGTAGCGGGGCGTGTCGTCAACGTCCACCGGCTCCGGCGGGGGATGCCGGCCTACGACACGTCCTGGAGCGCGCTCGACCGGGTCGAGACACCGACTGGCGTGCAGCTGTCGGGAAACTACGTGTCGAGAGCGGGGATTCCGGGCCGAATCGGCGAGGCGAAACAGCTGGCCGAGCGGGCAAGTCAGGCTGCAGCCAACGGGTCCGAGCCACGCTAACCCAGAGATATTCGTGAGGGAACCTATCCGTGGGGTGGCCGTACTCTCCGTATGAACTCTCTCACAGTATCGGTAGCGCTCGACGCCGCACCCGACGCAGTCCGTGAGAAGATCCGCGACGTGGAACCGTTCATGCGTGCCGCGGAGTTCGACGGGGTCGTCGTCGACGGCGACCGCATCGAACTGACAAACGGCGTCGGCATCGCCACCATCGAGCTGACGCTCGAACTGTTCGACGAGCCTGACGCGGACCTCGCGTATCGCCAGCGCGACGGGATCTTCGACGAGATGGTCACGCGCTACACCGTCGAACCGACAGAGGACGGCTCCGTGGTGACGGCCGAAACGGAGTTCCAGATCGACGTCGCGCTCGTCGGCAAGCTGATGGACGCGACGATTATCAAACGCCAGCGCAGAAAGGAGTTGAACGCACAGTTCGACTGGCTGGAAACCGAATTCGGCGGCTGAGTGGGGAGCGACGGCGACAGCACCTCAGACGCTGTACGAGGAGTCGAGTTCGGGTGCGCTCGCTTCGAACCCGGCTGCCCGGAGGTCGGCAGCGAACTGCTCGCAGCGGTCGCCGTGGTTCACGAGGACGGGCGTGTCCTCGTAGGCGCTGAGAAACGCGAGAATGCCCTCGCGGTCGGCGTGTGCGGAGAAATCGTACTGCTCGACCCGCGCACTGATGGGCATGATGCGCCCATCGATCTCGGCGCGCCCCGTCTCCAGGAGCTCCCGGCCCGGCGTCCCCTCGACCTGGTAGCCCGTCAGCGTCACCGTGTTCGTCGGGTTCGCCCGGATTTCGGGGATGTACGTCATCGCTGGACCGCCCGAGAGCATCCCGCTCGTGGTGACGATAGCGGCGTTCTTCTCGGCAATCCGTTTCCGTTGGCCGTCCCGTCCGGTGACGAACCGCGCGTGGGATTTCGCCCGCTGGAGCGCCGCCGCGTCCCGGACGAACTCGGGGTACCGGCGGAGCATCTTCGTGACCGCCTTTCCCATCCCGTCGACGTAGCAGGGGATGTCGTATGCCTCGCAGACCAGCAGCATCTCCTGGGTCCGGCCGATTGCGAAGGCGGGGACAACAGCGGTGCCACCCTCCCAGAGCGTCGTCTCGACGTGCTCGGCGAACTGCCCTTCGACAGAATCCCGGGGCTCGTGGGTCACGTCGGCGTACGTGCTCTCACAGATCACCACGTCGGCGTCCGGGCGGGCGGTCGTCCCGGAGACGAGGCGCTGATCAGCAGTGTGGAAATCGCCGGTGTAGAGCAGGGTAGTTTCCCCATCGTCGACGAGCACGTGCGCACTGCCAGGGATGTGGCCGGCGTCGAAGAACGTCACCTCGTAGCCGCCCGCCTCGAAGCGCTCGCCGTAGTCGTGGCGCTGCTCGGCTTCGCCGAGGCGGAGGAGCTCCTCCCGGGTAAACGGACACTGCGGAGAGTTGCCGTGAAGCTTCAGCGTGTCCTCTGCGAGCGTCCGCGCGAGTTCGCTGGTCGGCGGCGTCCAGTGAACCGCCGGCCGGTCACGGCCCGAGAGCAGCGCCGGGACAGCACCGGCGTGGTCGAGGTGGCCGTGGGAGACGACTACTGCCTCCGGCGACGGCGTCTCGATGGGGTAGCGCGGCGGGTTGCCCGCGAGCAGACCGAAATCGAGCAGGAGCGACTCGTCGACGAGGATCGCGCTCCGGCCCACCTCGCGGGCGCCGCCGAGGAAACGAAGCTGCATCGACCTGTTCTCGGCGCCGGTCGGGCTTGTGGGCGTCGGTTCGGACGGCGCCTGGCGTTACGGCTGTGCGTCGTCGCCGCCCGGATACCGCCGGACCTGGAACGGCTCGTAGCCGCCGTAGGCGACCTCTAGGGCGCCCATCCACCAGTTCCAGCGCTCGGCCGGCGAGCCCTCGCGGGCGTCGGCGAGTTCGTGTACGACGACATCCGCAGTCAGCGGGTGTGAGCGGTCCCGCGCGTGCTTGCGGGAGGCGGCCAGATCCGCGGCCTGGCGCGCGACGGTTCTGCGCTCGGCGTCGCTGCCGCCGAATCTGGCGAGCGCGTCAACCAGTGCACCGGTGTCGATGTCACGACGCTCGTCCGCGGGCTCCGTATCGTCGTCACTCATGGTCCCGCCACCACTCGCTCCGGAGCGCTCCCTCGACGGAGGGCAGCGACGCCACCACACAGTCGCCCAGAACGAGCTGGACGAGGGCGAACGGAACGAGACGATGCATATGCTGGGACAAGGTAGGCGCCGCCCAAAGGCGTTCGGGCCTGCGACGTCGCCGCGCTGGCTGGCGCCGCCGCTCGTGAGTGTTGAGCGGCTGAGAGGAGTAAGCCCCCTTCTGTTCGTCCCGGCATTCGGCTGAGCATCCGCACCCGGCCAGGCGCTCCTGGCTCGCCGGACTACCTACGGGTACGGATTTGCACCGGCGAGGTTTCGCCGTTCCATCCGTTCCCACCCGTCGGCTCACGGCTTCCGCCGCTCGCCCAGTTTGTGGCGCGAGGCGCCACATGCCCTCTGCGGGTTAACTCCCTTCCCTTGCGGGTCGGTTCGCGCGCGTCACTGGTCAGGGTGGGGGGTCTCGTTTCTGTTCCAGAGCCAGCCGTCTCCGACTCCGGATTTGCATCCGGTCGCCCGTCCGGCGGTGGGGGGACTTTCCTCATGTCCCTTGCTTGCGGGCTGGGACACGGGAACCGGGCTCTCTCTGCCGGGTGAGAGTACGTCGCTGACCAGTTTAAGGGGTTCGGTGAGAGTGGTTACTCCTCGGCCCGAAACCCAACGGCCTCGGCCTCGACCGCCGCCCGCTCGGTGGCGTCGTCGATGCTGAACTCACGGACGAGTTCGCCGTCACGAATCAGCGGTTCGAGCAGTGACTCGGCGCCGCCTGGCCCATCGCGGCCGCGCAGGCCGATGTGGTGGCCACCCGTCTCGGTACGGTAGACCTCCTTGGCGCCCGAGAGCTTCCCGCGCTTTGCAGCCGGCTCGCCGTCGACTTCGACGATATCCAGCGCAAAATCCACCGGGTCGGCATTGGCGACGTAGCCGCCGACGCCGAAGCCGTCCGCCACGTCCCGCAGCGCCCGGAGCTCCGTGGGCGTCAGCCCGCCCGAGAGCAGGATATCGGTCTGGGGGAGCTCCCGGGCGTCGAGCTCCCACCGGACTTCCCGGACGATATGGCGCAGGTCGCCGCGGCGCGAGCCGGTCGTGTCGAGGCGGATCCCGTCGATGCGGTCACCAAGCTCCTCGACTGCTCGAATCGCCTCGTCTTTCTCGTCGGAGTAGGTGTCACAGAGCGCGACCCGGGGAACGTGCTCCTCGACGGCCTCGTCGAAGGCGCGCCAGGCCGCTTCCTGGTTCCCCCGACCGAAGCAGATGAGCAGCGAGTGCGGCATGGTGCCGCCGGGCTCCTTGTCCAGGAGCTCACCGGCTGCGATGTGGGAGAAGCCGTCCATGCCGCCGACGAGGGCCGAGCGCTCCACCATCGCGCCGATGGCGGGGTGGACGTGCCGCGTCCCGAAAGAGAGCACCCGGCTGTCGGGTGCGGCGACGCGGGCCTCCAGCGCCGCTGTCGCGACGCCGGAGGCGTGAGAGAGAAAGCCCAGGAGCGGCGTCTCGTAGCGAGCGAAATCCAGATAGTTCCCCGCCAGTCGGAGCACCGGCCCGCCGTCGAACAGCGTCCCCTCCGGCATCGCGTCGACGTCGACGGGCATCCCCTCCAGCAGGTGCGCAGCGTCTTTCACGCCCGCGAACAGCTCGAACGCCCCGGTCGGGAACTGGTCGGCGGTCACCTCGCAGGTGACGCGGGGGTTCTTCCCAGTGTGGCGGAGCGCCTCTTCGGTCCGCGCGAAGTAGGCAGCAGTGGCCCGCCCATCGGCGATGGCCGCCTCGCTGACGATATCGAACGTAGGCATGCGTCAGGGTTCGACGAAGCCGACCAAAAGTGGGTCGTTACGCACAGCGACGAACCGTTCCCCGCGAGTGGTCCGAACAGTTTTTCGTTATCCGACAGGAATTTGAGACGATGTCCGTCGACGACCCCCGCGAACGGTACGACGACCTGCACGTCACCGAGACCCGGCATACTGAAGATCCCGATTCGTTCGCCGAGCGAGCCGAATCGGAGGTCGTCGACGCCGGCTGGCTCGTTCTCACCCTCGCGTTCGACAGCGAGGGGCGGGTGCTCCTCATCCAGCAGCCGTGGGCCGACGGCTGGATGATCCCTGGGGGTGCGCTCCAACCCGGCGAAACGCTCGCCGAAGCCGCGGTCCGGGAGCTCGCGGAGGAGACCGGCGTCGAGGCGGAGCCCGTCCGGCCACATTCCGTCGGCGAACTCGTCGCCGAGAACGAAGCAACCGGTGAGACGACAGGGTGGACTACCGTGGTCTACGAGGCCGTCGCCGAGGACGACGATGTGGACACCGAACTGGGGCTGGCGGACGAGGTAATCGAGGACGCGCAGTGGTTCGAAGGGCTCCCCGAGGAAGTGTTCGACCGCGAACGGGTAGAAACCGTCTACGATCGGTGTGAGTTCGGGGACAACACCGACCCGACCGTTCTACCGTCGTCTACTCCTCGCTGGCGTGAACGTTCTCCAACGCACGGACCTGGGGTGCGTTGACGATGGTGACCGTCCGCCCGTCCCGTGTCACGCGGAACGCGTCACCGAACGGGCTGGAGTCCGGAACGCGGTAGACGTTCGGCTCGACCGCCGAGGCGTTCAACCGGTCGACGAGTACCGTCCGGTAGGCCGACGCGAACTCGACGGCGTCATCCCGGCTCTCCCAGCGAAGTTTCCAGACGTAGCCGCCGGCGTCGCCGTTCCGGTAGGTGACGAACGTATCGCCCGCCCACCCGTCTGTCGCCTCGGCGGTGTAGTTGTACCGGGAGTAGGGGTCGGACTCCTCCGAGAACGTCGAGCGGTTCAGCCCGCGCTGGAACCAGAGCATCGCGTAAGTCGAGGACTCCCCGACGCGTTCGGCACCCCCGTAGCGCTGCCAGTTCTCCCCCGAGCGATCGGGCACCTGCACCGTCTCGGGCCCGTCGTCCGGGTAGCGCTCGGGATCAATGAGCTGTTCGGTCGTCTCCGGGGGCTGGCTGTAGAGCTGATTCACCGCGTTCCAGCCACCGCGCTGATAGATATCGTGGATGAACGCCGGGCCGTCGCTGTACGGCGCGTAGATAGTGACGTAGACCCCGAGATTGCGATCTGCGATATCGGCGCCGCTGGACTGTTCCGGTCGGTCGACGCAGCTCCAGTTGGCCCCACAGCGCTCCTCGTAGCGCTGCTCGACGTAGCTCGCGTCACCCTCGGTGACGCTGGTGCCGGCGATCCCGCTGTCGTGGGTGTCGCCGCGGAGGAAGGTGAACCGCTGGTCCTGCAGCGCGTGGACGAGTTCGTGAGCCAGCGTCACCCGGTCGACGACGGGCGTCTCGTTCTGGCTGACGATGACGATCTGGTCCTCTCTCGGCGAGTAGTAGCCGAGCACCGTGCCGCCGTAGAGCTCTTCGTACGCCGCGCCGACGGTTCGGTCCTCACCGATGAGCAGCATCCCCTCCCAGAGCTGTTCGCGGGCGCGCTCCCGCGAGCTGTCGACGGTCGTGTCCCGACCCGGGCCGCTTCGGAACTCCTCACGGGAGATCACCTCAACGGGAACGGTCGACTCGAACTCCGCGCCCCGAATCCACTCGACGCGCGCCATCGTTCGGGCGATGAACGCCTCGAGTTCGCTTTCGTTCAGCCCGTCCGACTGGTTGATCGCGATCGATTCATTGTACCAGTAGCCGTTCTCCCAACCCAACTGGTCCTCCTCGGGGTCAGCAGGCGCGCTGACCGAACCGGGGTCGCTGGTTCCGACGTCCGTCTCGGTCGGTTCGACGGGGGTGTCGTCGTACGCGGGCGTCGGCGCCGAACAGCCGGCGAGGACGAGACAGCAGACGAGGGCGAGTGTCCGGAGCTCCACACCAAAAGATGGGTTCGCGGTGGCAAAAAGCGTTGGCCGTGTCTACCGCAGTCGCGCGAGTAGCGCCGAGAGCAGCAGGGCAAGCGTCGCCGTGAGCACCGTGAAGCCGGGACTCTCAGTGCCAGTGGGCTCTGTCACTGGCGACGTGTTCTCTGTTCCGGCGTTGTTCGCAGGCGTTGTCGTCTCCGTCTCCGTCTCCGTCGGCGTCGCCGTCTCCTCAGCGTTGCTGTTACTGTTGACCGAGCTCCGGATCTCACTCAGCTCCGCAGTCGTGGGCGCGTTGACGATCGTGACGGTCTCTCCCTCGACCGAGATATGGAACGCGTCGGCGAACGCTGAGTCACCCTCGGGAATGCGGTAGGTGGTCTCCGAGACCTGCTCGGCGCCCCAGTAGTAGATGAGCTCCTCGTAGCCCTCACGGAACTCTTCAGCCTCTGCGGGGCTGTCCCAGACCAGCCGCCAGACGTAGGCGGTCTCACCGTCAGCGTTCCGGTAGAAATGCATCCGGTCGCCGTCCCAGCCCGCAGCGTAGGCGAAGCCGTAGTTGAGCGGGTCGAACTGGCTGACCGAGCCGTCGTCAGTGTAGTTCAGCCAGTTCTGTGGCTGGACGATACTGCCACCCTGGCCCTCGTTGTAGAGCGGGTAGACGAACATCGAGGCGATGCCGGCCTCGCCCACCTCGGCGTAGTCCAGCCGGTTTGGCGGGCGAAGTCGCGTCCACTCCCCGCTGTTCTCGTCAGTGAGTTCGACCGCGGTCGGTGAGTCCTCGCCGTATTTCTCGGGGTGGATCACCTGCTCCGCACTTTCGGGGGTGTCGTTGTAGACGGCGTTGACCGCGTCCCAGCCGCCCTCGCGGTAGATGGAGGCGACGAACGGTGGCCCGTCGCTGTAGGGCTGGAACTTCAGGAAGTAGACACCGAGGTTCGCGGGGGCGCCACCGCCACCCTGGCCGAGAGAGACTGCCGGGCGGACACAGCTCCCGTTCCAGGCGCCGCCCTCGCCACAGCGGTTCTTGTAGCGTTGCTCGACCAAGCTCGCGTCGCCCTCGATGATGCCGGAGTTGGCGTTAGATTCGTCGCGGGTCTCACTGCGGATGCTGCTGAGGTTGAACTGCTGGTCCTGCAGCGCGTGGACGAGTTCGTGAGCCAGCGTGAACTCGTCGATCTGTGGCGAACTTGCGTTCTCGGAGACGATGACGATCGCATTCTCCGACGGGCTGTAGTAGCCCAGTACCGAGCTCCCGCGATTCTCCTCCTGTATTTCGAGGGAGTCCTCGTTCTCTCCCACGAGCAGGAGCGCCTCGAACTTCGTGTCGTCGAAGGCCCGGAACGTCTCGTTGACCGTTCGGTTCCCCGAGCGGTTGCGGAACTCTTCACGGGAGATGATGTCGACCGGGACCGTCTCGTTGAACTCCATCCGCCGGATCACCTCCACCCGGGCTATTGCCCGCGAGACCGTCGCGTTCAGTTCCGCCTCGGAGAGGCCGTCGCTCTGGTTCACGTCGATGGACTCGTTATGCCAGTAGCCATTCTCCCATCCCAACTGATCTTCCTCGGGGTCCGGCGGCCCGTCGGTGGTCGAGCGATCTATCGCCGTCGACTCCGTCGATGCAGCCGATGAGGTCTGTTCCGCCCCGATCTGCTCCAGTGCCGGTGCGGGCGCCGCCGCGGCAGCGGGGACAAGGCTGCCGAGAACGAGAAGCGCCATCGCGATGCTCGTGAGGGCACGTCGCATACCTCTAATTTGGGAGGTATCCGTAAAAAGACGCCGACGCCGGGTCACCACCTCGCCGTATCGGGAACGCCTAAGAGTCTCAGGCCCTCAGCATCGACTATGTACGAGCCAGAGAGCACCGCCATCATCGTCGTCGACATGCAGAATGGGTTCTGCCACCCGGACGGGAGCCTCTTTGCACCCGATAGCGAGGCCGCGATCGAGCCGGTCACAGAGCTTGTCGCGCGGGCTCGCGACGCCGGCGCGCCCGTCGTCTACACCCGTGACGTCCACCCCGAGGAGCAGTTCGACGGGACCCACTACTACGACGAGTTCGAGCGTTGGGGCGAGCACGTCGTCGAAGGGACGTGGGACGCGGAGCTTCACGACGACCTCGACGTGCGCGAGGGCGACCACATCGTCGAGAAACACACCTACGACGCGTTCTACCGGACCAACCTCGAGGGGTATCTCGACACCCACGGCGTCGGCGACCTGCTCATCTGCGGGACGCTCGCGAACGTCTGCGTGCTCCACACCGCCGGCAGCGCCGGACTCCGGGATTACCGCCCGGTGCTCGTCGAGGACGCACTGGGCTACATCGAGGAGGGACACAAGGAGTACGCCGTCGAGCACGCCGACTGGCTGTTCGGGGAGATAACCGAACTGGACGACGTGGCGTTGGCGTCGGTCGACGGAGCGAATCAGCGAAAGAGCCGGTGTGATGGCTGACCGGTGGCGACGAGTTTCTCGTCGCCCGCCGGCGACGTAGTCGTCACCTCGACATCGCTCACGCCGACCGTCGAGCCCGAGCGGATGATTTCGGCAGTCCCACGCAGGTCGCCGGTCGCCTGCCGGAGATAGTTCACGTTCAGCGTCACCGACGCTACCTCCGTCGCAAGCGGGTCCTCGGCGTCGAGGCGCTGAACGAGCCCGCCGGCTGGGATAGGCAAGTAGCCGGGGGATGGAGACACCGAGAGAACGGAACGGGCCGGCGTTTATCGGGTAGAGCGATCAGCCGAGCCGCACGGACTCCCCCGGCGAAATCTCGACAGAGAGCTCGTCCCCAACCGAGAACGCGTGACCCTCGTGGAAGACGAGCTTCGCGCCGAACGGGCCCGTCGAGGCGAACAACGAGAGGCCCGTCGCCCGCTCGTCGTTCGCGCGGATCTCGACGCCGTTCCATGTCACGTCGGCCGTGGCCGAAGCAGTCACCCCACCCTCCGCCCGCGGTGCCACGGATCCGACCGGGGTTCCGAGAAGCGAGAGGTCTCGTCCTGCCGCAGGGTCATCGACGCCGTATACGCCGCCGCCGGAGTAGTGAGCGAGGCCGCCGTCGAGCGGTGTCCCCTCGTCGCTCGCAACCGTCGCCCAGTGACCCGGCTCGGGGTGGGCTGGGGCATCCAGTCGGGCGTAGGTCTCCCCCGTCTCGACAACGGTTCCAGTCCCATCCCACGTCGCCCCGCTGACCGGGACATCGGGAGCGAGTGGGAGTGAGCCCGAGGCCCGGTAGGGGTTCGCGCCAGCGGGGCGGAAGCCGAGATGGACGTGATTGTCGACCCACTGGCCGAAGAAGCCCGAGCGCACCATCTCGCCCAGCGGGTCGCCGGGCTCAACCCGGTCGCCGGCCTCGACAGCGGGGTCGACGTGCAGCACTCGGGCGGTGAGCTCCGCACCGCGACCGTCCGCCCAGTCGTCGGCGACGTCGATGAGGATGAGGTGGTCCTCGCCAACAGCGTACGTGCGGTCAGGGCACCGAACGGTTCGGGTGTCGAGCACCGCTCCCGGGACCGGCGAGATGCCGGCGTTCGACTCGGGGTAGAGGTCGATCGCACAGCCCCGGTCGTGAGCCGGATACGGGGAGTTGTAGGAGGTGAAGCGTTCGAAGCGCGCCAGCAGGGACGGGGGAAGCGCGATCGGTTCGGATACTGCCGACTCTGTGGCGCCCGATGTGGCATCAGCACTGCCGGCCCCGTCGGTCATGCCCGGTCGGAGGCGACGGTCACGCTTAGGTTGTTCGGACCCGTCCCCCGACCATGCGCGTCGTCAGGGGTCGGGCCGACTCGCCGACCGCGGACCGCGAAGCCACTCGTGAGCTACTGGACGAGGTCGCCGAGACCGGCGTGCCGGTGGTCCGGGCGTGGACGCCCCACCGCCACCTCGCCTTCGGCCGGCGTGATGCCAACGAACCGGGCTACGACGCGGCGAAAGCCGCCGCCGAGGCCCACGAGTTCCCACCCGTCGAGCGCTCGGTCGGCGGTCGAGCGGTCGCCTACACCGGCACCACTGTTGCCTTCGCCTCGCTCGAACCGCTCGCGAATGCCCGCCAGGGGCTCACCGAGCGCTACGAAGCCGCCGTCGACACCGTGGTCGAGGCGCTTGGCTCCCTCGGCGTCGATGCTCAGTCCGGCGAGCCGCCGAACTCGTTCTGTCCCGGGGAGTACTCCGTCCAGGCGCCCGTCGTGGGGCGAAACACAGAACCCGAACGAGGCAAGGTCGCCGGCATCGCCCAGCGCGTGACGGCCGACGCCGCCCTCGTCGCGGGCGTCGTCGTCGTCACCGACCGGGCGGCCGTTCGTGGCGTTCTTTCTCCAGTGTACGCGGAGCTGGGTGTCCCGTTCGACCCGGACTCGATCGGCTGTGTCGCCGCCGCTGGCGGGCCCGCGACGCCCGAACCGGTTCAGTTAGCGCTCGAACGCGCCATCGTCGACGGCCGGGAGACGGGCGTCGAGGAGTTGGACGCCGGCTCGTCGTAACGGCCCGATCGGACCAACAGGCCGGGAAGCTTAGGAGCGGGCCGCTCGGAGTTGACGTATGCTCATCACCGACGCCGAACTCCCAGACGGCCGGGTCCGGGACGTTCGGGCCGAAGACGGGCGAATCGCCGACATCGCCGAGAACCTCCACTCGCTGCCGAACGAGGAGTCCGTCGACGCCACCGGGCTGACACTGCTCCCGGGTGCAATCGACGTCCATGTCCACTTCCGCGAGCCGGGCCACGAGCAGAAGGAGACGTGGGCCACCGGCTCGCGTTCGGCGGCCGCGGGTGGGGTCACGACCGTCGTCGACCAGCCCAACACGTCGCCGCCGACCGTCGACCGCGAGCGCTTCGACCAGAAGGAGGCGTTCGCCAAGAACTCCCTGGTGAACTACGGCATCAACGGCGGCGTCAACGCCGACTGGAAGCCCGACGAACTGCTCGAGTGCCCGTTGTTCGCGCTGGGGGAAGTGTTCCTCGCCGACTCGACCGGCGACATGGGTATCGATGCCGAGCGCTTCGAAGCGGCGCTCGCCCACGCTGGGGAGGCGGCTGTCCCCGTGACAGTCCACGCCGAGGACGCTGACCGCTTCGACGAGAGCGCACTGGAGGGCAATACCGGCGGGACGGGCCGCGATGCAGACGCCGACTGCTGGAGCCAGTATCGGACCGCCGAAGCCGAAATCGCGGCGGTCGAGGACGCCTGTGAGGTCGCCCGCGGTGCCGGCGCGAACCTACATATCGCACACACTTCCACGCCCGAAGCGGTCGATATCGCGAGCGATGCTGGCGTGAGCTGTGAAGTGACTCCACATCACCTGCTGCTCTCCCGTGATGATCTCGACGATCTGGGCACGTTCGGGCGGATGAACCCGCCGCTCCGGACCGAGGGACGCCGCCAAGCGCTCTACGAGCGGGTGGCTGACGGGACTGTCGACATGATCGCGACCGACCACGCGCCCCACACGGTCACCGAGAAAGAGACCGACCTCGAATCGGCGCCGTCGGGCGTCCCCGGCGTCGAGACGATGCTCCCGCTCCTGCTCCAGGAGGTGCGCGAGGAGCGGCTGACGCTCGATCGGGTCTGTGAACTCGTGTCCGAGGGGCCAGCCGAGCGGTTCGGGCTCGACCGGAAAGGCCGCGTCGTGGAGGGGTACGACGCCGATCTGACGCTCGTCGACCTCGACGAGACCGAGGAGATCGAGGGCGAGGCCCTCCACTCGAAATGCGGCTGGAGCCCCTTCGAGGGACGGGAGGCCGTGTTCCCGGAGATAACGGTCGTCGGCGGTGCCGTCGTCTACGACGGTCGCGCGGGCGACCGGTTCACCGCCGGGCTCGGGGAAAACGTTCGTAGAAATCAGTAGTTGAAAAATGTGCTACGGAACGGCCGGTGAGCCCGGTTCCCGCCACTAACTGTCGGAAACACAGGTTTCAGGCAGATGTGGTCGCCATGCCGATACACGATGCTCGCGGCCCAGCACGTGAGATTCGCAGTAAGGAGCATTAGCACCTGCGGATCGCGCGCATTTCGGCGACGGTCGGTCACGAGCATCGTGGCCCGTTCCCACAGGCGAACGCCAATCTATCAATTTCTGGACAGTCGTCGACGGCACGAGTCGGCCGGTTATCATGAGAGCGAATCGCAAGCCCAAGCTTTACATACGTGTTCAAGAAATCTTAACCGATGCCAGAGTGCCAGAACTGTAGTTCGTTCGTCACGCGGCGGTACGTGCGGGTGTTCACTCCCGAGGGGCGGGAAACCCCACGGGTCTGTCCATCTTGTGAGGACAAAATCCGTGACGGCAGTGATGTGCGGGCGGCGCGGTCAACCCGCGGAAACTGACCGGTAGCGGACCGTTCTCTGCGATAGGCGCGCCGCCGTCCGCCGGCGCACACAAACCGACGAGCGATGCGGAAACGACTGGTGACTGATAGTGACTGCGATGATTCGTTACCACCATCGCGAAACAATACAGAGGAGTTGGCGTCCGATACGACATCCTTCGACGCCACTCCTGAAAATACTCATAGCAGGCACTCTGAGACGTACCGCAGCTGCGTGCTGACACGTCGCAGCCGCTCGTGGACGAGGGGCTGAACCCGATAACAACCCACCCCGAAAAACAGTGCTGGTGGTTCAGTAGCTCCGGACCTTCGGCTCGTAGGTTTTCTCCTCGCCTTCGAGCACCGCCGGCTTGTACCAGAGGCCGGGACTCCCGTCGTTCCACGAGAGCATCGTGTGTTTGAGCCACTCGTCGTCCTTGCGCTCCTGATGCTTCTGGCGCCAGTGGGCGCCGCGGAACTCGTCGCGAGCGACCGCGCCGACGGTGATGGCCTCGGCCACGTCGAGCAGGTTCCGCGTCTCGATGGTGTGGATGAGGTCCGTGTTGTACGTCCGCGACGGGTCCGACACCGTGACGTGCTGGTACTCCTGGCGTGCCTCCCGGATATCCCGGAGCGCGTCCTCGAGTGCACTCTCCTCGCGGAACACGTTCACGTTCTCGGTCATCGTCTTCTGGACGTCCGCACGCACCTCCGCGTGATTGACCCCTTCGTCTTTCTCGAGCAGGTAGCGCACGCGGGCTTTCTCGGCCTGGACGGCCTCCGCGACGACGCCCTCGACGTCAGTCGCGACGGACGTCCCGCTGTCGGCTCCATCGGACGGCGACGCTCGGCCGCCGTCGGCGAGCGCCCCCTTCCCCGCGGAGGGGAGGTCAGCCTCGCCCAGCGGGACGGGCGAGACGTTCTCGCCCTCCTCGCTGTCCACGTCCCAGCCAGTGCTGATGAGTGGCTCCTCGTCGACGGCGCCGGCAGCGTGTCGACCGGCACGGGCACCGAACACGGTGAGTTCGGGCAGCGCGTTACCACCGAGGCGGTTGGCGCCGTGGACCGACGCACACGCACACTCGCCGACGGCGTAGAGCCCGTTGACGCAGGTAGCGCCCCACTCGTCAGTCTCGACGCCGCCCATCGCGTAGTGCTGACCGGGTTTGACGGGCATCGGCTCCGCCAGCCCGTCGACACCCTCGAAGTCCTCCGCGAGGTGGAGGATGTTCTCCAGTCGGTCGAGGATGCGGTCTTCGCCCAGATGCCGCATGTCGAGGTGGACGTACTCGTCCTCGATTCCCCGGCCATGGTTCACCTCGTTGAGTTCGGCGCGGGAGACGACGTCACGGGAGGCGAGTTCGCCGTCGTTGTTCGCGTAGCCGTGTTCGAACATGAACCGCTCGCCCTCGGCGTTGTAGAGAATCCCGCCCTCGCCCCGGACCCCCTCGGAGATGAGCACACCCGTCGATGGGAGCGTCGTCGGGTGGAACTGGATCATCTCCATGTCCTCGATGGGGACGCCGGCGCGGTAGGCCATCGCGACGCCGTCGCCGGTGTTGGCAACGGCGTTGGTAGTGTGGTCGTACACCTGCCCCAGCCCGCCAGTTGCGAGAATCACGCCGTCCCGCGCACTGAACCCCTGGATTTCGCCGCTCTTGATGTCGTAGGCGACGACGCCCGTGCAGTCGCGGGCTTCGGGTTCCTCCTCGTCGGTGACGGCGAGGCGGGTGACGTACCACTCGTCGTACACCTCGATGCCTCGTTTGACCACCTGCTCGTACATCGTGTGGAGCATGTGGTGGCCGGTCTCGGCGCCCGCGTACGTGGTTCGCGGGAACGAGAGACCGCCGAACGGCCGCTGGGAGACGACGCCGTCCTCGTCGCGGGAGAACGCCATCCCCCAGTTCTCGAGCTGAATCGTCTCTTTCGGACTTTCGCGGGTCAGCGCCTCAACCGCTGGCGCGTCGGCGAGATAGTCCGAACCTTTCATCGTGTCGTAGGCGTGATCGGTCCAGTCGTCACCCTCGCGGAGCGCCGCGTTGATGCCACCCTCCGCCGCGCCGGTGTGTGACCGGACAGGGTGGAGTTTCGTCACCATCGCAACGTCCGCGCCGTTTTCCTGGGCCGCGATAGCCGCGCGGAGTCCCGCGCCGCCGGCGCCGACCACGATTACGTCGTATTCTTTCATGATTACCAGAACTTGAGGTTCGACTTCACAGCTTCCCGCTTGAGCTCCTGAATGTGCTCGGTGAGCGGGATATCCTTCGGACAGACCTCGGTACACGAGAACTGGGTCTGACAGCGCCAGACGCCGTTCTCCTGTTCGATGAGTTCGAGACGGTGCTCCTTCATGCTCTCACCCTCCCGGTCGTCCATCGCGAAGCGGTAGGCCTTGTTGATGGCCGCTGGACCGAGATACTCGTTCTCGTTGGCGGCGATGTTGCAGGAGGACATACACGCACCACACCAGATACAGCGCGTGGACATCTTGATCTTCTCGCGGTTCTCGGGGGTCTGGAACTGCTCTTCGAGTTCGCCCTCGGGGGTTTCGTCGGTCTGGAAGTAGGGCTCGACAGCCTCCATCTGGTCGTAGAAATGCTCCATATCCACGACGAGGTCCTTCACGACCTCCTGGTGGGGGAGCGGTTCGATGCGGACCGCGTCGCCATCCAGTTCCGCTATCTGGGTCTGGCAGGCGAGGCGCTGGCGCCCGTTGATGAAGAGGGCGTCGGAGCCACAGACCGCCTGCCGGCAGGAGTGCCGGAACGTCAACGAGGAGTCGTACGTGTCGCGGGCAGCGATGAGCGCGTCGAGGGCGGTCATCCCCTTGGTGAACGGGACCCGGAACTCGTCGAAGCGCGGCTCCTGTTTCCCCTCGACCTCGGGGTCGTAGCGGAACACCTTCAGCAGGACCGCGTCCTCGCCCAGGTCAGGTTCGGGTTCGGCTTCGCGCTCGCCGAACTGCCGGTCGGCCTTCTCGCGCCGTCGGCGCTGGCCGGGCGACTCCGCAGCTGCCTCGGCCTCCGATTCAGTCTCGTCGTCGGTTTGTTCGAGTTGCGTGCTCATTATCAGAAGAGGTTCGTCCAGACGAGTGCGGTTCGCAGCCCCTGTACCACCACCACCAGGCTGGCGACAGTAAGCACCGCGGCCAGCGCGGTTTTCTTCCAGCCCTCGATGCCGTCCTGCCCGGAGACAGCGTTATAGACACCGTTGACGCCGTGGAACGTTGCCGTCAGCAGGAACAGCACCATCAGCGAGAAGTACGTCCAGGTGCTCATCCGGGCGGACGTTCCCATGAACGTCACGTCGGCGGCGTGGTTGACGAAGTGGAGCAGGAAGAAGTGGAACGCCAGCACCACGACGAGGAACGCCGCCGTCAGGCGCTGGAGCAGCCACCGCGTGCCCGTGCGATCGAACGAGGAGTAATGTTCAGCCACTTCAGAACACCCCCGCGAGGAACGTCGGGACGCTCGCGACGGTGATGGCGCCCGTAATGATCAGCGACGCGTAGAAGCTCTCCTGCTGTGCCTCCAACCCAACCCCGAGGTCGACCATCAGTAGCCGAACCCCGTTGAGGATATGGAAGACGGCCACGGCAAGCAGCCCCACCTCCAGCAGGCGCACGACTGCGAGGCTCTCCAGCCCCTGAATCGTCGTGTTGTACACCTCTGGGCCGGTGATGGCCGTCGAGAGGACTGCGATATGTGTGAACAGGTAGCCGATGAGAACCCAGCCGGTGAACTTGTGGAATATCCATGCCCACATGCCGGCGGTAAAGGACCGCCACCGGCCGAAGTCCTCGACGGTTCCCCGGTCGTACGACTGACTCATGTAACAAGATAACTCGGTGCGCGAGGGGTATAGAAGTTACCGTCTCGCGGCCGTGACCCACACTCTCGTCCTGTCCCAACAGTCCACAGGCACCGCACAGTGGGGAAAATATTCGGCCGAGTCAGCAGTCATCGTCGGCATCCACGTCGAGCCCCTGCCGCATTGCCACCACCCGGCGCGTCCCCTCGTCCAACTGCGCCAAGTGACAGAGTGGGTTCCCCGGGTAGACGATCGGGTTCTCGAGGGCCCCGACGAGCAGCCCTGGAAACGGCGCTTCGACGACGGAGCGATCGCTGGCGAACGGGTTGGAGATGGTGGCGACAGGCTCGCCGGCCTGGACCAGCGAGCCGATGTCGGCGTGCATGTCGGCGATACCACCGGCGTCGGCTCGGAGCCACGTTCGCTCCTGCTCGCCAGTGACGACGGTGCGCCAGCCGGGCCAGGTGACGGCGGACTGCGGGAGCATACCGTACTCCGCGAGCACACTCTCGACACCCGTCAGCGCCCGGTCGATATACTCCCCCTGAAACCGGTGGGCCTCACCCATCTCGATCGTGACCGTTGGCGTGCCCGCAGCGGTTGCCTCACGCCGGAGCGTCCCCGTGGGCCCGGCGGTATCGATGATGACGTTGGTCGCGAACGCGTGGGCGAGCCGTGACACGTCGTCGTTGGCCATGTCCGCACGGGCATGGAGCGTGTTGGTCCGGCCGCGCGTCGAGGTATGGAAATCCAGCCCGAACTCGCAGGGCTCGATGAAGTTCCGGAAGATCTGGTCGGCCATCCGCTTTGCCGCCGTCGAGTCAGGTGCGCCGGGGAACGAGCGGTTCAGGTCACGCTCGGAGGCGGGGAGATAGCGCTGCTGGGCGAGAAACGCCGGCACGTTGATGATGGGGAGACAGACCAGCGTCCCCGCGAGATCCGCGAGCTCCCAGTCGTTGGCCACGCGGCGCACGACCTCGATACCGTTGAGTTCGTCGCCGTGGACAGCCGCCGAGAGGAAGGCGGTCGGCCCCGGCTCCTCGCCGTTGATGACCGTCACGGGGATGCGGATCGGGTCGCCGAGATACGTCTGGCTGATGGTGAATCGGAGCCGCTGCCGTTCGCCGGGGTCGATACGCCCCCCATTGTAGGTGAACGCCTCCGTAGTCATAGCGGGGGGACGGCGTGAATGGATTTATGCGTACTGCAATACGTCGCTGGGGGGCAGAACAGCCCGACCGTCGCGATACTGCTGAGGAGGTGGCCCACTCCGAGGATGACGCTGGCCGCGAAACCGGCGAGCCACCTGTTGGCTGGTCCAGCGCGGACGTGGCTGCAACCGCCCAGCCGTGGCCTGGCTCCATCCCGGACGGCGCCGAGGAGCAGTCCGAGCGCGTCGCCGTGGAGCACGCTCACAACGCAGCCGGACACGGGATTAGTGGTTGGTACGACCGAATCCGGCAGGGCGTAATACCGAAGTGCGGCCCCGACCGACAGGGGTGCGTGCGAACCAGCCTCAACGTTCCGAGCAACGTGCTGGACTCCTTCGACGAGACGTGGCAGGAGCAGGCAATGGAGTCCCGCTCCCGGGCCGTCCGCGAAGCGATGCAGGAGTATATCGAGCGCCACACCAGTCTGGAGAGTATCGACGGCGACGCCGTCGCCGCGCTGGCGTTCGATTACGAACACACGTTGGTTATCGGCGACCTCCACACCGTCCAGCACGAGTATCAGGACGTCATCGGCACGACGCAGCATCTCCACCATGGCGACTGGTGTCTGGAGACCGTGTTCTGCACCGGCGACGCCGGCCGCATCCGCGAATTGGTCTACCGGCTCCGGGATTTCGACGCCGTCGGCCGGGTGAACGTGATGTTCCTCCAGCCGGTGGAGTAACCGCCCGCGGCGCGCGAACTGCTGGGCCCTCGTGGCCCAGCCACGGAGCCTCTTGCCGCGG
>NZ_JAZKRY010000006.1:0-56024 GCF_036626355.1 Halolamina sp.
GCGAGTTCCTCGAGGAGTGTGGCGTCCGGAGCCGGTCGCTCCGCTCGCTGTTCGGCCTCTGATAGTGATTACGGCGAATAGGTTCATCGACGGTGTCGAACGACGCCGGTTCAGGGGCTCCCATCACCGACACGGATGGTCACGGCGGGACAGACTCGCAGTACTCACTATGAGTCGACTCAGGCGACGACTCAACAGTCGCGCTGGAACCGGCCAGGCCTTTCGACTCAACAGCAGAACAGGAACGGATACACCAGTGCGACCCGGTCGCTGTCGGACAGTTCAGTCGCGAAGCCGTCGAGGAGTTCGTTGAACCGGCCGTTGACCAGAACGCGAGCGAACGCCCGGGTCCGTTCGCCTTCCGGGTTCCGCTCCCACCGGCCCGGGAGTTCGCCGGGGTGGTCGGCCCAGCCGCCAGTTGTCTCCTCGGCTTCGGTTTCGGCCAGCAACAGGTCCGCACAGCCGTGTTCCTCGAAGAAGGCATCTAGGAACTCCCCGAGCGTCTCCCCCTCGAATGTGAACTCGAAGCGGTGCTCGCCCAGCTCCCGGCGCACGTGGCCGGTCGCTCGGACCTCCACCATCGTCGTCTGTTCTGCGTCGAGCGCGCTCATACGTGAGTATCACCGCGTGTGCTGCATACGAATACTCCCGAACATGTTCGCGTAACCAGCCGTGTTCGGGCGCCCGACGAACCTCCCCCGGACGACTGGCGACGGCACAGTTCACGGTGCTGTTCGACATGTCGGCGTCGGAAGCCGCGACGGTGGTGTCCGACGTGAAAGCCGCCGCGGCGGAAGCGGACGACAACATCGTCACGCATCAGGTCGAGTCCGAGCCCACCCCCCAGCGGTGTATCAGGCGTTCGACGACCGGGCGACTGCCACCAGTAGCTCGGAAACTGGGGGCGGTGGTTGGGTGAACCATGCTTTCCTCGAGGGCGACCGGGAGTTCGGCCGGTTCAGCATCGTCGTTCCGAGTGTCCGAATCGTCACCACGGACGATGGGCACGAGTACCGGATCAAACTGGACCGACTCGGCGGACTCAATCTCGCTATGCTGCTCGATCCCGGCGAAACGATGCCGGAGTCGGAGTATCGCGGCGTGTTTTCTCACATGTTCGAGACACTGGGACTGCCCGCCGAGCGCGTCGACGACTACGAGTTCGAGTACACGCCGAGCAACTGGTGAGGCTGGCCGACCCGCAAAAGCTTAAACCCTTCTGTCCCGTAGGGAGCAACGAAATGATGCTCCCGACCCACGCGCTGGCGGGGATGCTGCTCGCCCTGCCAGTCGCGATTCTCGCACCCGAGCACGCAGCCGCCGTGCTGGCTGCAGGGCTGTTCGGGGGTGTTCTCCCGGACCTCGACCTCTATACGGGTCACCGGAAGACGCTCCACTATCCGGTGTACTACAGTCTGCTCGCGGGCGTGACCGGCGTCGCCGCCGTGCTCCAACCCACCGGGCTGACAGTCGCCGTAGCGGTGCTGTTCGCCGCCGCCGCAGTCCACTGTCTCGGCGACGCGTTCGGTGGCGGGCTGGAACTCCGGCCGTGGGAAGGGACCTCCGAGCGGGCGGTGTACAACCACCACCGCGGGCGCTGGATCACCCCGCGGCGGTGGGTGCGCTACGACGGCGCGCCCGAGGATTTCCTCCTCACACTCGCGCTCGCAGCCCCGCTCTGGCTGACAGTCAGTGAGCCGTACCGCCCGGTCGTTCTGCTCGCGGTCGTCATCGCGGCAGGCTACGCCGCGACGCGTCGACTGCTCCCCCGGTTGGCGAGCCTCCTGTTCTCGACGGTGCTCCCCCGGTATCTCCCGGCGTCGCTGCTGGCAGTCGCGCCGGACAGATATCTCGCCGACGGGGAGTAGGGCCAGCCCGGCAGGCGACTACTCTTGGCAGTCAGAGCATTCTTCACGACGCCGTGGTGAGAGCACAACCGCACGATGACGAGCCTGCTCAGCCTTCTGTCGATGGAGGCTCCGCTGTTCGCGCTGCTTTACGCCGGCTATCGGCAGCAGAACGGGGCGGCTCTTTTCAACACGGTCGTCGCCATCCTCGCCACAGCCACCCCTGGCGCAGTCGAACTCGCGCTCCGCGCCCAGGGCGCGCCGCAGGCGTCGTTCACCTCGCTTCTCACGCTCTGGGTCGGCGTCGCCAGTGTCCTCCACTGTCTGGGGATGCTGGGCCTGTACGAATCGCTGGAGTGGTGGGACCACCTCACCCACACGATCTCCGCCGCGCTCACCGCGGCGCTCCTCTACGCGGCGCTGCTCGTCGCAGTCGGGCCGGCATCTGGCGGCGGGACGGCCCATCTCGCAGTCGCGACGCTTGGATTGGTTCTGGTGCTCAGCCTGCTCTGGGAACTCACCGAACTGGTGATGCGTGGCCTCGGGAAGCGGTACGGGATCGAACCGGTGCTGGTTCACTACGGCTGGCAGGATACCGAGTTCGACCTCGTGTTCGATATCGTCGGCGCCGTGCTCGTGCTCGCGCTCGACGTTCGGCTGTTCGTCCCCGTCTTCGAGACGCTGCACACAGCACTCTAAGCTCCCGAGAGCCTCGGCGCCACGTCCGCTACTTCACCGTCGCGTACGTCAGAAACGCGATTGCGACGAACTGCAGCCCACGCATCCCGAGCAGCACCATCCCGACCACCGGGTCCGAACCGTAGAGGGAGGTCATGCTGCCGAAAAAGAAGTAGAGCCCGACGAGGTTCTCGAGCAGCAGAACGGAGCCGAACCCGACCAGTCCGAGCACCATCGTCGACCGGAACTCCCGGTAGTTCCGAACCCAGACGCCGACGAGCACCAGCAGGAGGATGGCGTTGACGGCCGTGAGAACCATTCCACCTGTCGCCGGAAGCCCCATCGCCATCTCAGCTCACCTCCTCGCTGATGGACTCGAACGCCTCCCAGTGCTGTTCGAACCGGTCGGTGAGGAAAAACAGCGTCCCGTAGTCGGTGCCGCCGGATTCGACGACGTCGTGGTCCTGTAACATATCGAGATGGTGTGAAACGGTGTTGTAGTCCAGGTCGAGCCGATCTGCGAGTTCGTTCGTGTTGCGGGGCCTGGCCTCGAGTTCCCGCACTATGCGGACCCTGTTTGCTCCCCCGCGACTGCCGGCGAACAGGTACCACAGGGCCTTTTCCATCGACTGTCAGGTGCTGCAAGCGGTACGTGCAAAGGCGTTTCGCCGACAACCCAAAGGCAGCGATGAGCGACTCACTCCTCGCCGGTTACACCTCGATGGTTCGTCGCACCCAGCCTGTTGCACCGCTTGGGGCTGGGTCCGACGGGTCCTGGGTCTGAACGTTTCCGGACTGGTCGACCGCGCGGACGACAACCTCGTGGGTCGTGTCCGGGTCGTATCGATACCGCCACTGGCGCCAGACGTCCTCGTCCGGGAGCGGTTCAGAGAGCGTCGCGTCCGTCCAGCGTTCGCCGCCGTCGGTCGATACCTCGACGCGCTGGACGCCGCGCAGGCCAGCGTACGCGTGGCCGGCCAGCTCCATCCGGCCATCCTCGAGTTGCGTAATCCCCTCGTCCCAGAGCTTGGTGACGGTGGTCACCGTGCCAGTCCCTTCCCAGCCGCGCCGCTCCCAGTAGCCGTCCATCTCCTCGTCCAGGAGTTCAATCTCCGTGAGCCACTTCACGTTGGTCTCGCCCCAGTGGCCGGGAATGAGGATTCGCACGGGGTGGCCGTGGGAGCGGGGCAGCTTCCTGCCGTTCATCCCCCACGCGAGAAACCCGGTCCTGAGCACGTCCGTCGGGAACTCGACGAAGTAGTCGTCTGCCCCGCGGAGGAGCACACAGCCACAGTCGCTGTCTGGGTCGACCTCGTCGAGCAGCGGCTCGAGCGGCGTCCCCGTCCAGACCGCCGTATCCAGTTTGTGGCCGTTGATGCGCTCACCGACGCAGCGCAACGTGACGTAGCGATTCTCCGTGGGCAGCTCCTCCAGGTCGTCGGAGCTGATCGTCAGGTCGTCCTCGCGAGTCTCTCCCGTAATCGTCATCGACCAGTCCTCGGCTGTCAACTCCGGGTCGAACTCCGCGATATCGGTGTTGTAGAACCGCTCCGTCGAACTGACGAGACCGGGGAGGCTGTCGCTATCGACGCTGAGCGACCGCTCGGCCGCCGTCTGAAGCTTCTCATCCACAGCCATCGTGCGTGAGACAGTCCCGGTCGAGTCACCCCGAGAACGCACGGTTCCGACGCCCGCCGCGACGCCGACGAAGCCGAGGACTGCTCCGACCGACCCGAGTGTTCGTCTGCGCGAGGCGTCGAACGTGCCAGTCGCCGACCCTGGCTTGTTCGCCGGAACGAACACCGCAATCGGCGCCGCGGCGCCAATCGCGAGCAGCGGTTCGCCCGTGGTTGCTGCCGCGACTGCCCACGCCAGGATACCGCCCACGACGCCACCAGCGACCGAACTCTCGAAACGCGTGGCAGCCCGAAGCCCGGCGAGTACGACACCGCTGAACAGACAGAGCGCGAGCAGCAGTGAGAGCCCGATATGGAGCAGATGTCCCGCCGTGCCGATGGTCTCGATGACGAACGTCACGATCGCCCCCGGCGTCAGGCTGACCACGAGCGCGTCGATGGGGGCGACCACGAACGATGGCGTATAGCCCGAGACGGCATAGGAGCCCGCGACGCCGGTCACCCCGCCGAGCGTCGCCAGCCAAAGTTCGGAGCGTGTGGGAGATTCGAGCATTGGGCGTTACTGTGGCGTCAGCGTGAGTTCGAGAGCATCACTCGCGTCGGGGTAGTCGTAGCCGTCGTCGACATCCGCGAGACGGCGAACGACGCCATCCTCGTCGGCGCCCTGGTCGGGACTGTCCTGGGCGGGCGCCTGGTCGGGCCCCAGCCCCGGTTGTTGGTTGAGCTCAGTGCCAGCGTCCCAGAGCGCGATGCTCTCGGTCACGTCACCCTCAACGGGGGCATCGTCCATATCGAACAGCGGGATCGACGACTCCCCGGGCGCGAAGAACACGTCGTTCGACGGGACGAACATCGACGCGAGCGCGAGTCGCTGTCCGGGTTCGGCCTCGATTTCGAACTCGAACGCGCCGTCGGGAGCGATTGGCGGTGCGCCGGGCACCTCCCCAGTCGGGTCGTTCGGGTCCTCGACGGTGTCCTCGGGCGTGTAGGCGCCGGCGTGGGCGACCGAATCGGTGTTCTGTAGCTCCGTCACCAGGCCGTCCTCCATCTCGAACCCCGTCGGCGGGCCGGCTTCGGCCAGCGCTTCGAGACCCAGTGAGGCCGACTCTTCGGCTGTGAACACCGGGTTCGTCTCACTGTGCACCGCGTACGCGCCTGCTGTGATCCAGATCTGCCCACCCGTCGAGCCGTCCGAGGCGTAGAAATCCGTCGGCGCGACGTTCGCGATCCGGACGGTGAACGTCGTCGGACTCGCGTCCATCATCTCCTCGTCGGTGGATTCGTCATCCATCGACTCGTTCTCCATTGACTCGTCGTCCATGTCCTCCTCGGTCATGGTGTCGGTCACCATCGAGTCGTCCTCCATACTGTCGTCCTCACCACTGGCGCCGGAACAGCCGGCGAGACCGACGAGTGCCGCGCTACTCGTGAGCTGCAGGAACCGTCGTCGTGAACTGTCGTCTGACATACGGGAGAACGGAGGACCGACTCCCGAAAGTAAATTTTTCAACATCTCTTCGAACTCCGTTCGAGGTCCGACCAAACTCCGTTCAGTTTCGTCGGGGGAGTCCGCGCAGATGATCGAGTGGAGTCGCTCTCACGTTCACTCCACGAGCACGGACTCGGGAAGATACGCCGTCACCGTCCAGTTCGGCGCGTCGACCACTTCGCTGATTTTGAGGTCCACAGCCGCCGAACAGAGCACGTAGGCGTCCGCGCGCGAGAACCCCCGGCGCTCGTGGAGGTGGCCGATCATGTGCCACACTGCGTTCTTCGTCGCGTCCATCAGGTCCGGCGCGATCCCGGTCGTTGCGTACATCGGCTCGTCCTGCCCTGTCGGCGTGAACGGCCCCGACGTCTCGAACTCGGGCTGGGTGACCGACCGGTCGACCAGGTCGAACCGCGCAGTCACGGCCATCGGCGCCTCGATTCCGGTGATACAGACCTCACCGTCCCCCTGGGCGGCGTGGCAGTCGCCGATGGAGAACAGCGCGCCCGCGGCCTCGACGGGGAGGTAGAGCGACGAGCCAGCGGTGAGATGTTTCACGTCCATGTTGCCGCCGACCTGTCGTGGCGGCATGGTGTCGTGGGTTCCGTCGTCGCCCGGTGCGAGGCCGAGGTTTCCAGGGAACGGGTGGAGGGGAACGCCAACTGCCGGGGCGTCATCGTCGGCGAAGCGGGCCACGCGTCCGGTGTCGGTCGTCTCGTCCAGCTCCCAGCCCCGAACGTGCGCGTCCGGGAACTTCTCTGGGAGGAGCCCACCCTCCCGCTCGCCCGGCGGGACGACCGAGACACCCCACCCCTCGTGTTCGAACGCGAGGAGGTCGACCCGAAGGGTGTCTCCGGGTTCAGCGCCCTCGACAGCAACTGGCCCGGTGAGCGGGTGGCCCGCAGTCTCGACCGCCGCCAGGTCCGCGACGGTCCCGTCGACCGGGAGCTGCCGGTCGAACGCGTCCCGGCAGTCGAACTCCACGACTGCTCCGGGCTCGACGGTGAGGGCCGGCTCGATGGCGTTGTCCCACGTGTAGTGGAGATTCTCCGGGTCCTCAGTGAGCCGGTGATCGGGCGTCGGTGCGTCGTCGACGGCGAAGCGGCGGTCGGGCACGAAACGGTGTGTGCGCGCGGTACGTATAACTCTCCGTTCGGCGGTCGGCGGCTGGGGGCTGCGGGCGATGGCAACGGACCGCCGGTAGCTGAACGCTTTTGCATAGGCGACCCAACGCTTCACTGGATGACTGACACAGACCTCGAGTTCGTCTCGCTGGGCGAGAGCGGGCTACAGACCAGCGAGCTCCAGTTCGGCACCTGGCGCTTCGGCCGAGAGACCGCCGAGGGGAACCTCGAAATCGGCGAGGAGCGCGCCTACGAACTCCTCGACGCCTACGCCGACGCCGGTGGGCGCTACATCGACACCGCCGACGTCTACGGCGGCGGCGACAGCGAGCGCTGGATCGGCAACTGGCTGGCCGAGCGCGACCGGGAGCAGTACACGGTGGCCTCCAAGATCTACTGGCAGATTCGCGAGGGCGACCCCAACAGCAAGGGGACCAACCGGAAGAGTCTGCGTCACCGCCTCGACGCCATCCTCGACCGGCTGGACACCGACTACCTCGACGTGCTCTATCTCCACCGCTGGGACGACGAAACGCCCACCCGCGAGACCATGAAGACGCTCAATTCCTTCGTCGAGGCGGGGACGGTCCACTATCTCGGCGCCTCGACGGCCCGCCCCAACGCCTGGCGCGTCGCGAAGGCGAACGAGCGGGCGCGCGCGGAGGGCTGGGAGCCGTTCAGCGTGCTCCAGCCCCGCTACAACCTCGTCGACCGCGAAATCGAGGGAGACTACCTGGAGATGGCCCGAAACGAAGGGCTCGGCGTCTGTCCGTGGAGCCCGCTCGGCCAGGGGTTCCTCACCGGGAAGTACGACCGCGAGGAAGGACTGACCGGCGAGTCCCGCGCAGCCGAGTCGACCCGCTTCGAGGAGGCCTACCTCACCCCGGAGAACTTCGACGTCCACGACGAACTCGACACGGTGGCGCAGGCGGTCGATGCAAGCCCCGCACAGGTCGCGCTCGCGTGGCTAATGCACCGTGACGGCGTCACCGCACCGATTGTGGGGGCTCGGACGGCCGAACAGCTGGAGGAGAACCTCGGCGCCGCCGACATCGACCTCTCACAGGAGCAGGTCGACCGACTCACCGAGGCGAAGGGCGGGCCGTACGCCGACCTGTAGCCTGCACGGAGCAGTTTTCGTTCCAGCGCAATCGCTCACCGCACCGCTTAACCTTCGGCCACCCCCAGCGACGGGTATGGTCGTAGACCTTCGCTCTGACACTGTCACCAGACCCTCAGAAGAGATGCGGGAAGCTGCCAAAACCGCCGACGTCGGCGACGACGTCTACCGCGACGATCCGAGTGTCAACGAACTTGAACGCCGGGCCGCAGAGATGCTGGGCAAGGACGCCGCGCTCTTTCTCCCGACCGGGACGATGGCGAACCACGTCGCCATCCGGACCCATACCGACCGGGGCCAGGAGCTCGTCTGTGACGAGCACGCCCACGCGTTCAAGTGGGAGCTCGGCGGCGCCGCTCAACTGAACGGCCTCCAGACACATCCCATCGATTTCGGCGAGGACGCCGTGCCGGAGCCCGACCGTGTCGAGGAGGCGTTCGTCGAGGAGGGGCTCCACGAACCGGGTAGCGGGCTGGTCTGTCTGGAGAACACCCACAACTACCGTGGCGGCGTCGCCGTCTCGAAGGACGATATCGACGCCGTGGCCGAGGTGTGCCACGACCACGACATCCCGTTCCACATCGACGGCGCCCGGATATTCAACGCGAGCGTCGCGCTCGATACCCCTGTCGCCGATCTCGTCGAGGACGCCGACAGCGCGATGTTCTGTCTCTCGAAGGGGCTCGGTGCCCCCGTCGGCTCGATGCTAGTGGGTGATCAGGCGTTCATCGACGCCGCCCGGCGCGCCCGGAAGCTGTTCGGCGGCGGGATGCGACAGGCTGGCGTTATCGCCGCCCCGGGGCTGCTGGCGCTGGAGAACCGCGAGAACCTGTCGACCGACCACGAGAACGCCACCCGACTGGCCGAGGGGCTGGAGGGAATCCCGGGTATCGAGACGAACGACCCGGACACGAACATGGTCGTGGCTGACGTGTCCGGGGCGGGCTACACCGCCGAGGAGTTCGTCGCCGAGATCGAGCGCCACGACGTGCTCGCGGTGCCGTTCACCGAGACGACCGTTCGTCTCACCACGAACTGGGACGTGAGCGAGGGCGACATCGAGAGCGCCGTCGACTCCGTGCGGACCGCGCTGGCGGACTGAGACCGCGACTCACTCGACCCGGAACTCGAAGCGCGCGCCCCCATCATCGCTCTCCGCTGCCGTCACCGACCAGCCGTGGGCCTCGGCGATTCCCTCGACGATAGCGAGACCGAAGCCCGTCCCCTCCTCGCTGGTCGTCGTCCCCGTCTCGAACGGATCGATAGACGGATCGATACCGACGCCGTTGTCGGCGACGACGAAGCCGCGCCACTCCGCACCCTCGCAGAGATCCGAGACCGTCACCGTGAGCGCGTCGTTGGCGTCTGTGCCGCCCCCAGCCGGGGTGTTCTCCCTCCGGTGTTCCACCGTGTTCCGGTAGAGGTTCTCGAGCAGTTCGATCAACCGGTCCTGGTCTGCCTCGATACGCCGGTCCGTCTCGACGGCAAGTCTGACGCCCTCACTCGCAACGTGACTCCGTGCCGCCCGCGCGGTCTGGTCGAGCGCGATCGGCTCCGTCTCGCCAACGTCCCGCCCCTCACGGGCGAGCTCGAGATACCCCGAGGCGACGTTCAGCGGGTTGCGGAGGTCGTGAGAGACGACGCTCGCGAACTGGGCGAGCCGCTCGTTCTGTCGGCGGAGCGCCGCCTCCCGCTCGCGCTGGTCGGTTACGTCGGTGTAGATAGCGTACCCACGGGAGTTTTCCTCGCCGATCTCCAGCGGGATGACCTGCAGCAGAAACTGGCGGCGCCCGTCGACGGTCTGACGCTCGACCTCCGCCTGGATGCGCTCACCACGCTCCAGCCGGTCGCGCTGGGCACGCAGATCCGCTTTCGCACGCACTCGCTCGAGCGATACCGCGACGTGTGCCATCAGCAGTTCGGCCAGAGACACGTCGCCGGCGTCGAACGCGTTCGGCTCGGTCGCGATCGCCTGAAACACACCGAGATCGCCGATCGGGATGCTGATTCCCGAACGGTACTCCGGACGCGTCGGCTCCGTGCCGTTGCCATCAGCGATCTCGTCGACACGGAACGATTCGCCCGTTCTGGCCGTTTTCCTTTTCAGCCGCTCGGAACCGTGCATCGCTCGCGTGCCGTCGGGAGAAGTATCGCTCGACTGGATGGCGGGGACGAGCGTCTCCCCCTCCCGGAGCCCGATGGAGCACTGGTGGAACGCGAGTACCTCCTCGGCGGCGGCGATATCCGTCGCCGCGTCGTGGAGTCCCTCGCTGGGCTGTCGGGGCTCGCGGAGCGCCTGCTCCGAGCGGATGCGCGACAGCGCCGCGCCCGCGGAGGCAGCGAGCAGTTCAGCGTGTTCCAGATCCGTCTCGTCGAACGCCCCCGCCTCCGAGGAGAGCGCCTGGAAAACGACACCGTCGCCGACGGGGACGCTTAGCACAGAGTTGGTCGTCTCGTAAGTGGGGGAGGCCGCCGGCAGCCCCATCGACGGCCACCGTGATCCGGGCCGCGAGCGCGTCGGTGTCGACTGCCTCCTCGGACGGGAGGTCGACGACGGGGCAGTTCTCACGCGAGGCGCGGGCCGCAAGCGCCACGGGGATGGTTTCCACGCAGGTGACGAGACAGTCCGGGCGGCGCTCCTCGAACGCCGCCAGGGCCGCAGCTGGCTCCCGGGTTCGTGCGGTGAACCGATCCCGGTCCAACAGCGCTGCTCCCGAACCGCCGTGGCGCTGGCTGACGATGAGAAGATCGATAGCGTGAGACACTGGTTATGTCGGTCTACCGGTAGCTCACGGTAGCGTTTGATAGGCGTTTCGGTCAGTACGGGTGGTCGGGGGCGGCACAACCCCGGAATCCTTTTTGCCAGCGGTAGCCGATTGCGGCTAATGAGCGAGCTCGAGAGCGAATACCGCCTCGACTACTTCGCGGAGAACGGGTTCGACCGGCGAGCCTGTTCTGCCTGTGGTGCCCACTTCTGGAGTCGCGACCCCGAGCGGGAGACCTGCGGCGAGCCCCCCTGTGAGGAGTACGACTTCATCGACGACCCAGGCTTCGGCGAGGAGTTCTCCCTGTCGGAGATGCGAGAGGAGTTCCTCTCCTTCTTCGAGGAGCACGGCCACGAGCGGGTCGACCCCGCACCCGTCGCCGCCAACCGCTGGCGCGACGACGTGCTGTTGACACAGGCGTCTATCTACGACTTCCAGCCCCACGTCACCAGCGGCCAGTCGCCACCGCCGGCCAACCCGCTCGTCGTCTCCCAGCCCTGCATCCGGATGCAGGATATCGACAACGTCGGGAAAACCGGCCGCCACACGATGGCGTTCGAGATGGGCGGCCACCACGCGTTCAACGCCGACGAAGGCACCGACTACGCCTACCAGGGCGAGGTGTACTGGAAAGAGGAGTGCGTGGAGTACTGCGAGGACTTCTTCGCCTCGCTTGGCGTCGACCGGCAGGAGATCACGTTCATCGAGGACCCGTGGGTCGGCGGCGGCAACGCCGGCCCCGCTTTCGAGGTCATCTACAAAGGACTCGAACTGGCGACGCTCGTCTTCATGATGCTCGAGCAGGACCCCGACGGGGATATCGAGATGAAAGACGGGAACAGCTACTCCCGGATGGACCGACGGGTCGTCGACACCGGCTACGGCATCGAACGCTGGACCTGGATGAGCCAGGGCACCCCCACCGTCTACGAGGCGATCTACCCTGAGACGATCGAGTTCCTGAAAGAGAACGCCGGCGTCGAGTACGACGAGGAGGAGGCGGAGCTGGTCCACCGGGCCTCGAAGCTGGCGGGCCACATGGATATCGACGAGGCCGAGGACATGGACGCCGCTCGGAGCACTATCGCCGATCAGCTGGGTGTCGCCACCGCCCGGCTGGCGGAGCTGATGGAGCCCCTGGAGACCATCTACGCCGTTGCCGACCACTCGCGCTGTCTCGCCTACATGTTCGGCGACGAGATCGTCCCCTCGAACGTCGGGACAGGCTATCTCGCCCGGATGGTGCTCCGGCGAACCAAGCGACTGGTCGACGACGTGGGTATCGATGCCCCGCTCGACGAACTGGTCGACATGCAGGCCGGGCGGCTGGGCTACGAGAACCGCGACACCATCCGCGATATCGTCCGGACCGAGGAGCGGAAATACCGGGAGACGCTCGAACGCGGCGGCCGGAAGGTTCGCCAGCTCGCCGACGAGCACGCCGCGGCGGGCACCCCCATCCCGACCGAGACGCTCATCGAGCTCTACGATTCCCACGGCATCCAGCCCGCGATGGTGACGGAGATCGCCGAGGAGCGCGGCGCGACCGTCGACGAGCCCGACGATTTCTACTCGCTGGTCGCCGCGCGCCACGACTCCGGGGCCGCATTCGAGGAGGAAACGGAAGCACTCGACCGGGTCGAGGACCTCCCCGAGACCGAGAAGCTCTACTACGACGACCAGGAGCGCATGGAGTTCGAAGCGGTCGTCCTCGACGTGCTCGAGCGCGAAGCGGGGTGCGACGTGGTGCTCGACCAGACGATGTTCTACCCCGAGGGCGGGGGACAGCCGGCCGACCACGGCCGCCTCGTCTCCGAGGAAGGAAGCGTCGACGTGACTGACGTCCAGATTCAGGACGGCGTGATCCTCCACCGCACTGCCGAGAGCCCCGGGAAAGGCGAGTTCGTCACCGGGAAGGTCGACGCCGAGCGTCGCCGCCGGCTGATGCAGCACCACACCGCGACCCACATCGTCGGCGCCGCCGCCCGGCGGGTGCTCGGCGACCACATCCGGCAGGCCGGCGCCCAGAAAGGCGTCGACAGCTCCCGCCTGGACGTCGGCCACTACGAGCGGGTCAGCCGCGAGGAGGTCAAGGAGATCGAGCGGGTCGCCAACGAGATGGTGACCGAGAACACGCAGGTGAAAGCCGAGTGGCCCGGCCGCCACGAGGCCGAGGCCGAGCACGGCTTCGACCTCTACCAGGGCGGGATTCCGGCAGGCGAGAACATCCGGCTCATCCACGTCGGCGAGGACGTTCAGGCCTGCGGGGGGACGCACGTCAGCCGGACCGGCGACGTGGGCACCATCAAGATTCTCGACACCGAGCCCGTGCAGGACGGCGTCGAGCGGTTCGTCTTCGCGGCCGGCCAGGCGGCCATCGCGGCGACCCAGCGCACCGAGGACGCGCTCTACGGGGCCGCCGAGACGTTCGATGTGAACCCCGAGGAGGTGCCCGACACCGCCGAGCGCTTCTTCACGGAGTGGAAAGAACGGGGGAAAACGATCGAACAGCTGAAAGAGGAGCTGGCCGAGGCCCGCGCGAGCGGTGGTGGGGGCGGCGAGGAGGTCGACATCGACGGCACCACTGCGGTGATCCAGCGTCTCGACGCCGACGCCGACGAACTTCGCGCGACGGCGAACGCGCTTGTCGAGGAGGGGCAGGTCGCGGTACTGGGCTCGGGCGCCGGCGGCTCCGCACAGGTTGTCGTGGGCGTTCCCGACACCGTCGATATCGATGCCGGTGAGGTTATCAGCGAACTCGCCCGGAAAGTCGGCGGCGGTGGCGGCGGCCCGCCGGACTTCGCGCAGGGCGGCGGCCCAGACGTCGACGCCCTCGACGACGCACTGGCGGGCGCACCCGAGGTGCTTCGGGAGAAGAAGACGGCCTGAGACGCCCGAAAAACAACGAGCCGGCGACTACCGTTTTTTCAGCGTTCCGTCACACCGCGGGCAGTTCTCGGGTCCCCGGCCGGTCAGTCCGACGATGCGCTCGGGATTCCACGACGAACAGAGCAGCACGCCGCAGGGTCCACACTCGTCGCCGTCGTAGCTCCAGAGGCCGAATCCGTGCTTCAGGCCCCGAGTTTCCCGTCAAGTCCGCTGCCACAGCGTTCGCACTCGGGGATGGACGAACCCACTCAGGAACGCGGTCGACGCTGGTTACCAGCTCGGCGACCCGACAGGCGCCGCCCGGAACGGTCAACACGTGCCCGCTCGAACGTTCGGCCATGCCTTCCGCCAACAGCGACGGCGTCTCGCTCTACTACGAGGCCGATGGCGACGGCGAACCGGTGCTCTGCTGTGGCGATATCGGACTGGGTGCGTGGCAGTGGGGCTGGCAACACGCCGCCCTGGCCGGCCCCTACGAACTGCTGGTCGGCGATACTCGGGGCTGCGGGCGCTCGGACGACCCGCCTGCGCCTTGCACCATCGAGACATTGACTGCGGACGCCGTTTCACTGCTCCGGGACCACGGCGTTCGGTCAGCGCACGTCGTCGGCGCCGGCCTGGGCGGGATGGTCGCGCTCGAACTCGCCCGCACGACCGGCCGGGTGCGCTCGCTCACGCTCGTCGGGACGGCACTCGCCGGCGACGGCTACCGCCCCGAGCCGATGCGAGGTGACCCGACTGACGACCAGGAGCTCAGGCAGTCCCTCGAGGCCGCGTTCTCCCGAGAGTTCGTCGATGCCCAGCCCGGGGCCATCGGGGATATCATCGAGTGGCGGGCCGCCGAGGATGCCGACCCCGACTCGTGGGAGAAACAGGCTGCCGCCCTCGACACGTTCGCTATCGGCGCTCCCTACGAGATTACGGAGCCCGCGCTGGTGGTTCACGGCACCGACGACCGGCTCTGTCCGCCGGCTCGAGGCGAAGAACTCGCCGCCGACCTGCCGAAGGGCGAGCTGTACGAGGTGGAGGGTGCCGGGCATCTCGCCCACATCGAGGCGTCTCGAGCGGTCAACGATCAGCTACTGGCCTTCCTCGCCGAGCACTGAGTCCGCTATCGAGGGCGTTCGCCGGAACCGAACTCCTCTTGCCCGCCCCGCCGGGAGCGGTGGGTAGTGGCGCTGCTCGATATCTTCGCCTCGGCGATCCTTCCCATCGTGCTCATCGCAGCGGTAGGGTTCGTCCTCGGGCGAAGGAAGGACGTCGACCCCGGGCCCCTCAACACCGCCGTGGTCTACGTGCTCGCGCCCGCGCTGGTGCTGCACAGCCTCGCGGCGACTGAGATCGCCGGCGCGACGCTGCTCAAACTCGCCGCCGCGGCGACCGCGTACACGCTGGGGATGGTGGTGCTGGTAGAGCTCCTGGGTCGAGCGGTCGGTCTCGAAGATCCGACGCTCGCGGCGCTCGTGCTGGTCGCCACGTTCCCCAACGCCGGCAACTACGGGATTCCCGTCTCCTCGTTCGCCTTCGGCTCGGTCGGCCGTGGCACGGCGGTGCTGTATATCGCGGTCCAGGCAGTGCTCATCTACACCGTCGGCGTCTACATCGCCTCCCGGAGCGGCGGGAGCGCGGGTCTGGGCGCCGTGAAACGGGTGTTCCGCATCCCGCTGGTCTACGCCGTCGCCGTTGCCCTGCTGGCGCGGGCGCTCGGAGTCGTGCCCGCCCTCGACTCCACGACGATGCAGACGCTCCAACTGGTCGGGGACTCATCCATCCCGGTGATGCTGCTGATTCTCGGGCTGCAGCTCGCGGACACGGATTTCGGTGCCGCGCTCTCGACGGTCGGGGCGGCGACGGTGCTGAAGATGGCTGTCGCGCCGGTCGTGGCCGTCGCGATCGCGCTCGTCATCGGTTTCGAGAACCCGACTGTGGCCCGGACGTTCATCCTGGAGTCGTCGATGCCCGCGGCGGTGACGCCGCTGATTCTGCTCATCGAGTTCGCCGGCGACGTGGAGGTGGGCGGGGTGACGGCGCCGGAGTTCGTCTCGACGGTGGTCGCGGTGACGACGGTGCTGTCGGTGCCGCTGCTGACGCTCCTGATCGCGTTGCTCCAGTCCGGCGTGATCGTGTGAGCCCGTCACCGTTCTGGCCGGTGAGCACTGTCTGCGTGCTCAGTCCACACCATCTGGGCAAGAGATCGTGGGGCATCGCAGGTCGAGCTATCTGGCGGCCGGTTCCTCGAGCGAGCCGTCAGTCGCTGGGCGGAGACCATGCCACGTGAACACGTCGCATCCTACCAGAAAACTAAAATTTGTGGTGTGGTATACAGCCACTCGAGATGGCGGCACGGCGGCTCCCACCGGGCGAGATTCTGCGGTACTACGCGTTCCGGGCCAGCCAGTCAGCGACGTTCAGCCTCCCGATCCACGTCCTGTTTTTCCAGTCCCGTGGACTCTCGCTGGCTGAGATCGGTGGTATCGAGGCGCTCTACACCGTCGTCGTCCTGCTCGCGGAGACGCCGACGGGGTATCTCGGCGACCGGTTCGGCCGGCGGGCGAGCCTGCTCGCCGCCACCGCACTGTCGGCACTGGGGATTGTCGGATTCGTCTTCGCTCACAGCGTCGCCGTGTTCGCCGCGGTCGTCGTCATCCGGGCCTTCGCCGGCGCGTTCCGATCGGGAACGACCGACGCGTGGCTCTACGAGACGCTCGCCGGCGAGGCCGAGAGCGATTCCGACCGCTTCGCACACGTCTCCGGGCGCGCGAGCGCCTCCGGGCTGGCGACCCTCGCTGTCGCGTCGCTCGCCGGTGGGGCGCTCTACGCGATGGACCCGCTCTACCCCTGGCTGCTCGAAGGCGCGGCCGGTTCGGTTGGGCTCCTCGTCCTGCTCACGATGAGCGAACCCGAGCGAACCGAGGAACGCGAGCAGGGAGAGAACGCAGACGCACCCACGTTCGACGTACTGGCGACACTGGGTGCAGTCCGGTCGACACTCGGAAGCCGCACAATCGGGCCGCTGGTGCTCGCGGTGGGACTCCTCGCCGGCATCAGCAACACGATGGCGTTCTACCTCCAGCCGGTCGCCGTGGCCACGCCCGGGCTCTCGCCGACGTCGCTCGGCCCGCTTTACGCCGGGCTCACGCTGGTCTCGGCCGGCGTGGCCGCCCGAGTGGGCTGGCTGCAGGACCGCCTCGGGGTCCGGGGCTGGTTCCTCACTGGTCCGCCGCTGCTGGCGGTCGGGCTGATTACTGTGGGGCTCGTGCCCACGCTGGCGCTTCCCGTGTTCGTGCTCGCTCGCGCGGTAGGCAGCGCGACGAACCCCCTGTTCGGGCAGTACCTCAACGACCGGACCGGTGAGAGCCGGGCGACCGTGCTCTCGGCGGCGTCGACGGTCCGCTCGCTGTTCACCGCCCCACTAAATCTCGTCGGTGGAGGTCTCGCAACGGCGTACGCGCTCTCGACCGGGCTGGGCGCGCTGGGCATGGTGCTGCTCGTCGGGCTCGCGGTCACGCTCGGCGCGTGGGTCGTGGGTGAGCGGAAGCGACCGTCGACGACGACCGCCTAAAACCGGACTCGGTCGTCGAGCAGCGCCGTCTCCGAAGTGGATGCCGTCCCGACACCGGTGCCGGGTTTCTCGACGATACCGCGCTTCCACGTGCGCGGGAGAACCATGCAAGCGCCACCGGACAGCCGACGACGTCGGCAAGTGCGATGGCGACCCAGATGCCGGTCGGGCCCCAGCCCAACGGGAACGCCAGGCTAAGCACACCGACGTTCACGGAGCGAAGCGAGTGAGAGTACGTCAGATCTTGCGCTGACGGAGCGAGCCTTCCGCTACCTGAGCGGGCAGGGGTTTTCCCAGTGTTGCTATCTGCGATAATCTCGCCGTCGAAGTAGCGCAGAACCAAGAGGTCAGTCGACGGAAAATCACCCCAATTTACGCACCACCCAACCGAACTCCGACGTATGACTATCGGCTTCATCGGCGGCTCAGGAATCTACGAATCCCTGCCCCTCGAGAACATCCGCGACGTGGAGACCACCACCCCCTACGGCGACCCATCCGCCGCAGTAACCATCGGCGAGTTCGGCGACACCGGGCGCGAAGTCGCGTTCCTCCCTCGGCACGGCCCCGACCACCAGCACTCCCCAACCAACCTGCCCTACCACGCCAATATCTACGCGCTGAAGCAGGTGGGGGTCACCCACGTGCTCGCGACCAACGCCGTCGGAAGCCTGACCGAGGCGCTCTCGCCCCGGACGCTCGTCGTCCCGGACCAGATCTACGACCGCACGAAGAACCGCGACCTCTCCTTCTTCGGCGACGGCATCGTCGTCCACCAGCCGTTCGCCGAGCCCTACTGCCCCGAGATGGTCGAGCATCTCGCCGACTCCGCCGAGGCCGTCGATGCAGCGGTCAGTCAGGGCGGCACCTACGTCTGCATCGAGGGGCCACAGTACTCCACCAGAGCCGAGTCGGAGTTCTACCGTGCCCAGGGCTGGGACGTCGTCGGGATGACCGCGATTCCGGAGGCCAAACTGGCTCGCGAGGCCGAGATGTGCTACGCCACCCTCGCCGGCGTCACCGACTACGACGTCTGGAAGGAGGACCACGAGGTCACGCTGGAGGAGGTGCTCGAGAACGCCGCTGCGAACGAAGACGCCATCAAGGCAGCCATCGAGGAGGCCATCCGAGCGTTCCCCGAGGACCACGACTGCTCCTGTCACAGTTCGCTGGAGGGAACGATCAACACGTCGAGCGAGGCGATTCCCGAAGAAACTCGCAAGCGGGTCGAGCTACTGGTCGGGGAGTATCTGGACTGACGTCGGAGGCGACCGTCGAACCACCCAGACGGTCGTGCGTACCGATTCTCAGCGACTTTCGGAACATTGTCGTTTCAACACCGAGAGACGGAACTCGTCTCTGCGAGGCGCTACCGGATTACGCACGACCGTATCAGTCGTCGACGGCGGCCGTCGAGGCGTCGGCCCCGGATTCCTCCCTCGCCTCCTCGACCCCTGCACCGCCGGGACTGTCCGCCTCGACGGCCGCCGGGTCCTGCACCCAGAGGTCGCCGAACAGGTCGTCCTGGCTGAGCCGGGCATCGCCGCGGTGGGAGAGAAACAGCAGGCCCAGATACGTCATCATCGGTCGGCCGCCGGCATCCTGGATCTCGGCGAACAGCACCTCGTCGCGGCCGCGGTCGTACTGCTCGGCCAGCGCGGCCCAGACGCTCTCGATGACCTCGTCGATCCCCTCGTCGTGGGCCGTTCCCGTCACGTCCCCCTCCGTCGGCTCGTCGTCACGACGCACGTCATCAGCAGCATGATAATCGAGCGTCTGGGTCCCCCTGGCGAACCCCCGCGGGGAGTCTGAAGTGTCGTAGCTCCGGGACTCCTTCCAGGGGCTGTCCCGCTCGGCCTCCCGAAGCTCTCGGACCAGTTCGTCCAGCGTCTCGGGGGTCCCTCGGGTGGATTTGCGCTCCAGCCGGCGGTCCATCTCCTCCTCGAGCGCGTCGACGGGGTCGAACTCGTCCATCTCGTCGTGCCGGCGCTCGTCGAGCGGGGCGCCACCCTCCAGCGCCGCCTCCCACGGTTCAGGTTCCGGGTCCGCCGGCTCGTCCCCGCCAAGCATCGCGTCGGATTTCATGCGCAACAGCACCGAAGCGTAGAACAGCGCCCGGCCGGAGGCGCGCAGGTCAGCCTCGTCCAACTTTTCGAGGAACGCGTCGGTGACGGCGACGATGTCGATATCCCACGGGTCGATTTTGCCGTTCTCTGCGAGCGTGACCAGCACTTCGACCGGTTCGACCTCGCCGTTGTCCGCCGCGCCTGCCCCTGCCGCGGCGCCGTTGTCCGCCGCGCCTGCCCCTGCCGCGGCGCCGTTGTCCGCCGCGCCTGCCCCTGCCGCGGCGCCCTTGTCGGCAGCCGGTTCGGTGCCCGCATCGGCGTCCAACGCAGAATCTCCGTTCGCCATGGCGGGGTCCTCGCCATCAGCTGCTGCGTTCTCCTCGGCCAGCAGGCCGCTATCGACTGACGACTCGCCCGTGTCGGGGTTGTCCGGCGAGAGGCTGAACGAGAACTCCTCGTCGTTTTCGCTCATGGGTGCCTCCGCGACCGTCGCTCTGGGGGTTGAGTCTCAGTCGTCATTGGCGAGCACCTCGTCTGGCTCCTGGCCGTCGCCGAGGTCGATCCCCGTCACCGCCGAGATGTTGTTCTCCTGCATCGTGACGCCGATGGCGCGCTCGGAGCGGTCGAGCAGCGCCGAGCGGTGGCTGACGACGATGAACTGCGCTTGGCCCGCCAGGTCGTCGACCATCTTGCCGACCCGCTCGGCGTTGACCGCGTCGAGGAACGCGTCGATCTCGTCCAGCGCGTAGAACGGCGCGGGGTTGTAGCGCTGGATAGCGAAGATGAACGCGAGCGCGGTCAGGGACTTCTCCCCGCCGCTCATCGCGTCCAGCCGCTGAACCGGCTTGTCCCCTGGCTGGGCCTTCATCGTCAGTCCCTCCTCGAAGGGGTCCTCCGGGTCCTCGAGCACGAGCTCCCCGCTCCCCTCCGAGAGCCGGGAGAAGATGCGCTCGAACTGCTCGTTGATGGCCTCGAAAGAGTCCATGAACGTCTCGACCTTCCGCTGTTCGAACCCCTCGATGCGCTCCTCGATGCCGTCGCGCTCCTCGGCGAGTACGCGCCGCTGTTCCCGGAGTTCGTCGAGTTTGGCCTCCACCTCGTCGTAGTCGTCGATGGCGAGCATGTTCACCGGCTCGAGGTCCTCCATCTCGGCGGTGAGGCGCTCGATCTCGCTTTCGACCTCGTCGTGGTCGGGGATTTCCTCCGGGTCGTACTCGCCGACCTGGGCTTCGAGTTCCTCGATCTCCGTTTCGAGCCGCTCGGCACTGTTGAGCAGCGATTCGAGTTTCGACTCGACTTTGTCGACGATATCGCGGCGCTCGTCCCGCGTGGACCGGGCCTCCCGGACCTCGGCCTTGAGCTCCTCGCGCTCGGCTTTGAGCTCCGAGAGCTCCTCCTCCAGTTCGTCGACCTGCTCGTGTTTCTCCGCGAGCAGCGCCTCCTGGTCCTCGATATTCGCCTCGTACTCCTCGATGTTCCCCTCGAGTTCGGCTTTCTTGTTCTGTGCCTCCTCGACCGTGTCGTGGAGGTCGTCGATGGACTCCTCGACGTACTCCTTCTCCCGTCGGAGCTCGTTCAGGTCGGCGTCGATGCTATCGCTCCGGCCCTCGAGGGCCGAAATCTCGTCACGAATCTCGTCGGCCCGCGCCGAGAGCTCGGGGATGTCGGATTCGGCCATCTCGGCCTCGATATCGGCGACGCGCTCCTCGGTCGCAGCGATTTCGGTATCGAGATCCGAGATCTCCTCGTCGAGTGCCGTCATCTGCTCGTCGACGGACTCTCGCTCTTCGCGCAGTTCGTCGAGTTCGGCGTGCAACTCGTCGATGCGCTCCTCGGCCTCCTCGACGTCGCTCTCGGCGCGCTCGATGTCGGCCTCGATGGAGCGAACCTTCTCGGCGGCGTCGCTCTTTCGCTCGCGGGCGTCGGTGAGCTTCGACTCCACGCCGTCGATGTCGCCCTGGATGGACTGGCGCTCCTCCTCGAGGTCGTGGATCTCCTCGGCGAGCCGTTCCAGCCGGCCACCCCCGGATTTCGAGAACGAGTAGCGCGAGCCGCCGCCCGAGCCACCGGTCATGGCGCCGGATTTCTCGACCAGGTCGCCGCCGAGCGTCACCATCCGGAACTGGCCCATGAACTGCCGGGCGGTCTCCATGTCCTCGACGACCAGCGTCGAGCCGAGGACGTACGAGAAGATTCCCGAGTAGCGCTCGTCGTAGTCGACGAGTTCGCGCGCGAAGCCGACGACGCCAGGGTCGGTGGGCTCGCGGGGGAGGCCGCGGTCGTCCATCTCCGTCATCGGGAGGAACGTCGCCCGGCCTGCGTTACGCGATTTGAGGTAGTCGATACAGGAGGAGCCGACGCCGTCGTCGTCGACGACCACGTTCGCGAGCCGGCCGCCGGCGGCCGTCTCACACGCCTCGGCGTACTCCCGCGGGACGGACGCCAGTTCACCGACGGGACCATGGGCGCCCGCCATCCCGGCGTTCTTGATCGTCGTCACCGCGCGCGGCCACGAGCTATCGCCCGTGTCGCCGGCTTTGGCCTCCAGTTCGGCGTACTCGTTGCGACGCTCCCGTAGCGTCTCCTCCACGTCGGAGAGCGACCCCTTCAGCTCCCCTTTCTCGGCTTTCAGCTCCGAGAGCATCGAATCGGCTTTCGACTCGTTCTTTTTGGCCTTGTCCAGCTCCGAGTGGAGGTTCGAGACGCGCTCCCGGAGGGAGGGGAGCGAGTTCCGGGTCTCCTGCAGTTCGTCCTCGGTGTCGCTCACGCGGTTCGAGCGGCGGCGGGCCTCGTCCAGCAGCCGGTCTTTCTCGCGCTGTGTGTCGTTTTTCTCCGAACGGAGCTCCTCCAGCGCCGCCTTCTCTGCTTCGAGGTCTGCCTTCAGCTCGTCGAACTCGGTGTCGACGTTCTCAATCTCCTCCTCGATCTCTTTGAGCTCCGTCTCCTCCGAGACGATATCGCTTTTGAGGTTCGCCTTCTCGACTTTGAGGCTCCTGAGCTCGTCCTCGAGTTCGTCGACCTTCTCGGTTTTCCGGTCGATTTCGACGAACGCGCTCCGGCGGTCGGACTCGGCCTCGTCGATGCGCTCCTCGGATGCGTCGATGCGGTCCTCCAGGCGGGAGATCTCGCCTTTCACTTCCTCGATCTCGGCTTTGACCCGGAGCTGCTCCTCCTCGCCTTTCCGCTCGATTTCGGCGTTGAGCTCCTCCAGTTCGTCCTCCAGCCGGTCGAGCTTCCCGGCGGCCGCGTCGAGCTCGCCCTGTTTCTCCTCAAGGGTCCCCTCTTTGGTCTCGATGCGGCCCTCGGTGCGTTCGTAATCCGCGCGTTTTTCTTCTAGCTCCGCAGCCCGGAGATACCCCTCGTACTCCTCGCGCTCGTCACGCAGCTCCTGGTACTGGAGCGCCGTCTCGCGCTCCTCGCGAAGCTGGTCGAGGCGCTCTTCTTTCTCCTCGATGCGGAGGTCGGCCTCGTCGATACGCTCTTCGACGACGCCGAGCTCCTCGCGAGCCGACTCCTTTTTCGCGTCGAACTCCGCGACGCCGGCGATCTCGTCGATGATCCCCCGCCGCTGGTAGGCGGTCATGTTGATGATCTCGGTCACGTCGCCCTGCATCACGACGTTGTACCCCTCCGGCGTGACGCCGGCCTGGGCGAGCAGGTCCTGGATGTCCGAGAGGTTCGTCGACCGACCGTTGAGATAGTAGTAGGAGTAGTAGTTCTCCTCGGTCTCTTTCACCCGGCGCTTGACTCGGATCTCGTCGACGTCGCCGACGTTCTCGCTGCCGGCAGCGGTCGTTACCTGCGAGCGAGAGAGCGTGCCCTCCCTGTTGTCGAGGACGACGGTGACTGACGCCTCACGCGGGCCGCCGGTGGGCGTGCCCTCGCCACCGGGGTTGTAGATGAGGTCAGTGAGCTTCTCCGCGCGGATGCCGCGGGTACGCGCGAGTCCGAGAGCGAACAGCACCCCGTCGATGATGTTGGATTTCCCAGAGCCGTTCGGACCAGTGACGACGGTGAAGTCCTCGTAGAACGGAATCCGGGTTTTCCGCCCGAAGCTCTTGAAGTCGTCCAGAACGAGTTCCTGGATATGCATATGAGCCTACGCAACGATGATTCCGTCGTCGTCGTCATCGTCCTCGGCCTCTTCAGCAGGGGCGTCGGTCGGCTCCTCGGCCGCCGCGTCCGCCGCCTCTGCCTCAGCCTCGACTGGCTCCTGGTTCTCGACGATCTGGGCGTCTCGGCGCTCGTCCGTGCCGCGGGCCTCGGCCTGCTGCTCGGCAGTCGTCTGGGCCTGTTTGGCTCGCGGGGGCGCCTGCTCGGCGCTCGCCGAGACAACGAGATCCTCGAACTCCTCGGTCTGGGCTTCCAGCTCTCGCACCCGCTCTTTTGTTTCTACGAGTTCCTCGGTCAGCCCGTCGATGGTTGCCTGTAGCTCGGCGACCTGGTTTTCGAGGTCCTCCACCCGGTTGCTCATGGGCGGGATACCGCGTCCACCGATATAAAGCCACGGTAGCGTCAGACGAAAATAACCCGACTCGATAAACCGAATATAACGATAGCGAAGCTGTCGCGTGGCTGCTCGGTTGCCCTGGATGGCGTCGATCACCATCGCGGCGGCGATGACTGGTTCGGTCGGCACGTCGCTCGCGTCATCAACAGAGACGTCGTAGGTATCCCGGAACGAGAAGCGGCCCTCGATGCTCCCGACGTGGTCGTCATCGAGGTCCGTTATCTCGTACTTGTGGGGGATCCAGTGGCCGAACGAGAGCACGTTCCGAAACAGCGTCGTGAACGCGCCGCGGGAGGTAATCTCCGCGAGTTTCGCCTCCGTCTCGGCATCACGAATCGTCCACCTGTCCTGGAGAACCGAGTAGTCGTTATCCGGAACGACGAGGTCCTGGCCCGTCTGGGTGTCGGTCAGCACGTAGTTGCCGGCCACGTCCACGATGCCGCCGGCCTTGACCTCGAACACGTCGTTGCCCTCGCCGTCGGTGAGCGGGAACTGCTCGTTCAGCTTCACGATCTTCTGTTTCCCGCGCGGCGCCACGCTACCGTCGCTGTCCGTCGCTTTGAACGTGTTCCGGAGCCACCCTTGAACAACGGTGTAGGAGTCGTCGTCGAGGTCGATACCCGCGATGTCGTAGGTGGTCTCGCTCATGGCCCGCAGGAAAGCGGTGGGGGGATAAACGTTCGCTCCAGCTGGCAGCTTCGAGACGACCGGTGGGTCACACGACGGAACCGTTCCCGACACGCTTAACCACGAACCGGCGGAATCCACAGTTAATGAGCCAGACGCTCCAGGACCGCGAACTCGCGGCCGTCATCGGACTGGAGGTCCACGTCCAGTTGGAGACCGAGACGAAGATCTTCTGCAACTGTTCGACGACGGCCACCGAGAACGAGGAGCCTAACACCCGCACCTGCCCGGTCTGTCTCGGACTGCCCGGCGCGCTCCCGGTACTCAACGAGGCCGCCGTTGAGTCGGCGGTGAAGATCGGGAAGGCGCTCTCGGCGGATATCCCCGAGGAGACGACGTTCCACCGGAAGAACTACTTCTACCCCGATCTTCCGAAGGGGTTCCAGCTCACCCAGTACGACGCCCCGATCTGTGCCGACGGGGAACTGGAACTCCGCGTCGAGGGCGAGCGCCGCAGTATCGGCATCCGGCGCGCACACCTGGAGGAGGACCCGGGCAGTCTCCAGCACGAGGGGGGCAACATCGACACCGCCGACTACACGCTGGTGAACTACAACCGCGCGGGCACGCCGCTGATGGAGATCGTCACCAGGCCCGACTTCCGCTCACCGGCCGAGACCCGGGCGTTCCTCGCCAAACTGGAGGAGGTGCTCGAGTATCTCGGCGTCTTCGACGCCACCCGTGACGGCAGCCTCCGCGTCGACGCCAACATCTCGATAGTCGCCGCCGCCGACGTTTCCGAGGGCGGGGAGATCAGCGAGGCGGTGCTCGAGAACGCCAACCGGACGGAGGTGAAGAACATCTCCAGCCACAGGGCCGCCGAGGATGCGCTGGCCTACGAGGTGACCCGGCAGCGCAACGCGGTCCAGCGTGGTCGTGCCGTCGAGCAGGAGACCCGTCACTGGGACGAGAGCCGCGGCGTCACCGTCTCGATGCGCTCGAAGGAGGCCGAGAAGGATTACCGCTACTTCCGCGAAGCCGACCTCCCGCCACTCCAGGTCGCCGACTGGAAAGAGCGCATCCCCATCCCCGAACTCCCCGACGCCCGCCGCGAGCGGTTCCAGGCCGAGTACGACCGGAGCGAGGAGGCGGCCTCGAAGCTCACCTCCCGGAAAGCCGTCGCCGACCTCTACGAGGAGGTGGCCGAGGAGTTCGATCCCGGTCTCGCCGCGACGTGGGTCGCCGACAACCTGCTGGGCGAGCTCAACTACCGCGACATGACCGTCGCCGACATCACAGCCCGCCTCGACGAGTTCGAGGAGCTGGTCCGGCTCGTCGCCGAGGACGAGGTGACCACGAAGAACGCCGAGGAGGTCATCCTCCGGCAGATGCTCGACGACGGCGAGTCGCCACACGAGGTCATCGAGGCCGAAGGGTTGGGGAAAGCCTCCGGCGGCGAAGTCGAGCAGGCCGTGACCGAGGCCATCGAGGAGAACCCCGAGGCCGTCGAAGATTACCACGCCGGTGAGGGCGGTGCGCTCAACTTCCTGGTCGGTCAGGTGATGGCCAAGACCGGCGGCTCCGCCGACCCCGGAACGGTGAACCAGCTCCTTCGTGAGGAGCTGGCGTCCTGACCGATCATGCACAGTAGTAATTTTTCGGAGACTGCCGTATTACCGCGCTACGACAAGGTTTATTCGGAAATCACACCGAGCGTGAGGTATGGGAGACCGTGACGATCACCGCTTTGCAACTCGGGCTGTCTCGTGGGGCGAGGATCCGGCGAGTTCGGAGGTCGGCGACGTGGTCTCGCCGATCCACCTGAGCTCGACGTACGCCGTTCCCGGCATCGACGAGGAGTTCAAACTCGACGAGGCCGACCCCGACGCCGGCGAATTCCTCTATGGCCGGCTTTCGAACCCGACGCGCCACGCCGCCGAGAAGCGGCTGGCGGCGCTGGAGGACGGCGCCCACGGGCTCGCATTCGCCTCGGGCACCGCCGCCATCTCGACGCTGTTTTTCGCGACGCTGACACCGGGTGACCACGTCGTCGCCTTCGACGACCTCTACGCCGGCACCCGGCGGATGCTCGAAACGCTATTCCGCGACCGATTAACCGTCGACGTGTCGTTCGTCGACGCCACCGACGCCGGAAACGTCGCCGACGCGATGCGACGCGAGACGGCGCTGGTGTACATGGAGACGCCGACGAATCCGCTGTTGCGGTGCTGTGACCTCGCTGCCATCGCCGATGTCGCCGACGCGGGCGACGCGCTGCTGGCTGTCGACAACACCTTCCCCTCGCCGTTTCTCCAGAGACCGCTGGAGTTGGGTGCGGATATCGTTGCCCACAGCACGACGAAGTATCTCAACGGCCACTCCGACTCCATCGGCGGTGCGCTCGTGCTGGACGACGACGACCTCGCGGCGGAGTGTTACCACCTACAGCGCGTGCTACTGGGGAACACAATGGCACCGTTCGACGCCTACCTCACCCTCCGCGGGATGAAGACGCTCCCGATGCGGATGCGCCAGCACGAGGCCAACGCCCGCGAGATCGCGAGGTTCCTCGACGAGCACCCGAAGGTCGAAACGGTCCACTACCCCGGGCTGGAGAGCCACCCCCAGCACGAGCTCGCGAGCCAGCAGATGGCGGGCTACGGCGGGATGCTCTCCTTCGAGCTCGACGGCGACATGGACGACGCCGCGGCGTTTCTCGAGGCGCTCACGACGTTCACGCTCGCGGTGTCGCTCGGCGGCGTCGAGTCCCTCGTGGAGCTGCCCGCCGGGATGACCCACGAGCCCATTCCGAAAGCGGAACGCGAGAAGCTGGGCATTACGGACACGCTCGTCCGGATGTCCGTCGGCGTCGAGGCCGTCGAGGATCTGCTGGCAGATCTGGAGCGCGGGTTCGCGGCGATGGGCGAGTTCGCCGAGCACCGGCCGTCGGCCGACGACTGAGCCGGCTCAGCCGGCCCGCGAAGAGCGCCTTTCCGCCTGAACGCCGTCGCTCGTCGTCGTTCCCGATTTCGCCGGAGCGCAGGCCGTATCGAGTCGTCGACCGCCTCGGTGAGCACGCTGTTGGCCGTGACCGAAACGGCGTCTGCGAACGCCGGGGCGGCCGCTCGGGGGCAGGCGGCGAACGGTATCGGCCTCGTAGTGGCCGGCAGCCCGGGAGCGTTCGTCGACGTTGCCGAGGCTCGGGACCGTACTTCGGGCTCCGGACCGGCCGAGAACGGCTGCTCTCTGGTGAGGATCGGTCCCGGGGTCAGTCCTCGGCTACCGCAGAGGCCGCTTCCTCCGTTTGGCCCCGGTCGAGCACACCCTTCTGCCACCGGCCCAGCCTGAACCAGGCGGCACCGATGACGAACGTGATGACGCCCGAGAACGCCATCGCCCACCAGAGCCCGTTGGCATCCCAGGCCCAGTAGTAGGCCAGCAGCCACGCCACAGGGATGCGGAACAGCCAGCGCGAGGCCAACGAGAGCGCCATCGCCTGCTTGGTCTGGCCGGCGCCACGGAAGCCGCCCTGGAGCACCATCAGCCCGCCCATGAACGCCCAGAACGGCGCGATGATGCGCAGCAGCTCCACCCCGGCCTGGATGACGGCAGCGTCGTCGACGAAGATATCGATCGCCACGGCGGGGAAAACAAAGGCGAGCGCGCCCGCGGCGAAAAGGAACACCATCGTCGCACCGGTCGCCTTCCACGCCACCTCCTCGGCGCGCTCGGGCGTGTCGGCGCCGAGGTTCTGGCCCACACCGGTGGCCGTCGCCTGCCCCACAGCGCCGGAGACAGTCCAGGAGACGGACATCAGCCGGATGCCGATTCCGTATGCTGCGGTGGCGACGGGGCCGAACCGAGCGACCAGCGCGGCGAAGAAGACGGCGGCGAACGAACGCGCGAGGCCGTCAGCCGTGCCGGGGACGCCGATACGGACCAGCTTGGTCAGCACCTCCGGGTCGGGTTTGAGGTCCGCTATGTGGAGTTTGACCCCCCAACTGCCGTCGAGCAGGACGTAGAACCCGACGAGCGCGACGAGCACGCGGGAGATGAGCGTCGCGATCCCTGCACCGCGGACCCCCATCACCGGGAACGGCCCCCAGCCGAGGATGAGGAACGGGTCGAGCAGTACGTTGATGCCCGCCGAGACGACGACAAGCCACATCGCCGTGCGCACGTCGCCCGCCGCGCGCAGCACCGCGCGGAACGCGAAAAAGAGGAACGTGAAGGGAATCGCCGCCAGAATCGGCTCGAGATAATCCAACGAGTAATCGAACACCTGCCCCTGTGCGCCGATGAGCGTCACGAGCGGGTAGCGAACGAGATACCCGATGGCGGCGAGCGCGAGACCGACAGCCACCGTCAGCAACACCGTCTGGGCGACGGCGTGGTCGGCTTTGCGATCCTCGCCGGCGCCGACGTACTGGGAAACCAGTGCGACTGCGGCGGCGGTGATTCCCATCGCCACCGAGACGAACATCCAGCCGGTGGGGAACATCAGCGAGACGGCGGCGACCGCCTCGGCGTTCACCCGACCGACCCAGAACATGTCTGCGAGATTGTACATCGTCTGGACGATGTTCCCGAGGACGAGCGGCCACGCTAGCGAGAACAGCTTCGGCGTCACCGCTCCCGTGGTCATATCCACGCGCGAGTCGCTTCCGCTCACATCTCAGAGGAAGATACCTTTCCGGATAAACCCCGCCGTTGCGGTCGGGTTGTGGGGGTTCTTGGCCGTTCGTCCTGCGGTCGCGGTGGCGCGAACCAGGAGCACCCTGGGGAGGGACCAGCGCGGGGACGAGGGAGCGCGAGGGACCGAATCGGCTGGAGATGTGTGGGCGGTGCGGTCGGATGGCGGTGCTGTGCAATTGTCCACGCTTCGAGACGCCGTTGCTGTTGCCGATACGCGACGAGAACGAGAACACTGTCGTAGGGGTGGCATAGACAGAAGCGTTCCCGAAGTTGCTGCTCCGACACCAGCCGGCAACCAGTCCGCCAAAATTCCATACCGGCACAGCCGGCCCGGGCCTGAATCCTTTTCCCCGAACCGGAACACCACCTGACCATGAGCCACGGAGTCGAACGCTACCTCAGTATCGACAGCACCGACACGCCGACGTTCACCCCCGACGGTAACCTGGCGTTCCTCGCGGACACGACCGGCACGCCGCAGGTGTATCGTCTCGACGCCGCAGGCGAGTGGCCCGAACGCCTCACCGCCCACTCCGAACGGGTGTCGTTCGTCGACGGCTCGCCCAGCCACGACGAACTCGTGTTCGGGATGGACGAGGGGAGCAACGAACGCGACCAGCTCTATCGCTACGACCTGGACACCGGCGAGGAGCTGCCGCTGACCGAAGAGCCCGATGCCAAACATCTCTGGGGCGGCTGGGGGCCCGAGGGCGAGCAGTTCGCCTTCGCCGCCAACCGCCGGCAGACCGACACGTTCGACGTGTACGTCCAGGACCGCGACGCCGAGGAAGCAGACCTGCTCTGGGAAGGCCCCGGCGGCTTCGTCGGCGTCGCCGCCTGGCACCCCGACGGCGATGCGCTGGTGCTCCAGGAGTCGAACTCCAGTGCCGACCAAGTGCTCTACCGTCTGGATATCGACTCTGGCGAGATCGAGCAGGCCACCGACCCGGACGAGGAGGCCCGCTACGGCCACGTCAGCTACGGACCCAACGGTGGGCTCTACGCCGTCACGGACTACACCGAAGAAACGGCGTACGTCGGCCGCATCGAGAACGGCTCGGTCGAGCGTATCGAGGCGGGGCCCGAGGAGTGGAACGTCGACTCGCTCGTCCTCGACGACGACACGGGCCGGGTCGGGTACACAGTGAACGTCGACGGCTACACCGAGGCCACGGTCGGCACACTACGCGAGGGAGACATCGTCGACACCGCAGCGGTCGACCTGCCGGATGGCGTCGTCGCCGACGTCGAACTCGGGCCGGACGCGGAGCGCCTGGCCGTCACGTTCAGCGCCGACGACCACCCCTACTCCATCTACGTCGCCGACGTGACCTCGGGTGAAACTGAGCGCTGGACCACGCCCGGCACGCTCGGCATCCCCGAGGACCGGTTCCTGCAGTCGGAGACCATCCGCTACGAGACGTTCGACGGACGGGAGATTCCGGCGTACTGGACGCTCCCCGCGGGGGTCGAGCCGGATGACGACGAGCAGGTGCCGGTGATGGTCGACATTCACGGCGGCCCCGAACACCAGCGCCGCCCGTGGTTCTACCCGACCAAGCAGTACTTCCTGAACCAGGGCTACGCCGTGCTGGAGCCGAACGTCCGGGGCTCCTCGGGCTACGGGAAGGCGTACACCCATCTCGACGACAAGGAAAAGCGCCTCGACTCGGTGAAAGACATCAACTACGCAACCGAGTGGCTGGCGGACCAGCCGGCCGCCGACACCGACCGATTGGTCGTCTATGGACGCTCCTACGGCGGCTTCATGGTACTCTCGGCGATCACGGAGTACCCCGATCTCTGGGCCGCCGCGATCGATTTCGTCGGCATTGCCGACTTCGAGACGTTCCTCGAGAACACCGGGGAGTGGCGGCGTGAGCACCGCGCCGCCGAGTACGGCAGCCTGGATACCCCGGAGCTGCTGGAGCGCATCTCGCCGATCCACAACGTCGAGAAGATCCAATGCCCGCTGTTCATCCAGCACGGCGCGAACGACCCGCGGGTGCCCGTGAGCGAGGCCGAACAGATCGCCGAGGCCGTCGAGAAGCGCGGAATCCCGGTCGAGACCTGCATCTTCGAGGACGAGGGGCACCACACGACCGACCGCGACAACCTCATCGAGGAGTTCGAGCGCATCTCGACGTTCCTCGACGAGCACGTCTGATAGTGATTACTGCGAATAATGTCATCGACGGTGTCGAACGCCGCCGGTTCAAGGGCTCCCATCACCGACACGGATGGTCACGGCGGGACAGACTCGCAGTAATCACTACGAAGCCGTGGCGCTCTCGGAGACGACGAAGCGCGCCGCGCTGCTGCTCGCCCTGCTGTTCGTCGCCGCGATGGTGGCCGGCTACGTCGCGCTGGCGGCCTACACCGCGCTCACCGGCGGCGCGCTCCCCTCGCTACGCTTCGTCGGCGGGGGAATCGCGGTGTTCAGCCTGCTCCTGCTGATTGGGGTGCGCATCTACCGCCGGTTCTGAGTGCTCACCCGCAGATTATCGTGCGTTCTCGAGGGTCCAGAGCTGGCCATGTCGCCGTCCACTAGCGGCTCACCATCGAAGCCGCCGGCGACCGACCAACTGCCGAACGACGACGCCAACCCAGCAGTTCGACCTGCTCTTTCGGGAGCATCGAAAGTTGACCGTCCCTGGGGGCGCCGACGCCGGCGTCACAGCGCGAGCTTACCAGCCCGCCTCGATATCCTCAGTGAGCGCCTCCAGAATGTCGTCAGTGGCCTCCTCGACGACGTCGCCCATGAACTCGGGGTCGGAGTTGGTCGGGTCCCCCAGCCCGCCCTGTTCGGTTAGCTCGTCGAAGTAGGCGTAGGAACGGGTCTCGGGGTACTCCTTGGTTGTCTGCGGTTCCTTCTTCTCCTGCTTGACCAGGTCGGGACGGAAATGCTCGATGACGCTCGTCTCGTGGTCACCGGCATGGCCCCAGTCGTCGCCGAACTCGTCCTCCAGCCGGTCGCGGGCGAAATCCGTCCAGTTGATGATGTGGGTTGCGACGCCGTGGTCCCGGACGATGCGGTCGGCAGCCAGACTCAGCGGGTCCAGGTTGCCGCCGTGGCAGTTGACGATGACCAGCCGGTCGACGCCGTGCCGGGAGAGGCTCCCGGCGATGTCGACGACGACGTCCTGGTAGGTATCCGGCGAGAGCGTGACCGTGCCCCCGAAGTTCATGTGGTGCTCGGACTCGCCGTACGGGAGCGTCGGAAGCCGGACGAACTGCATCCCGTGGTCGCCGGCGGCGTCGACGAGTTTCTCGGTCAGATGCTCGGCGCGCAGCGTGTCGACGGAGAGGGGGAGGTGGATCGAGTGCTGTTCGACGCTGCCGGTACCGAGTAAGGCGGCGTCGGCGTCCGCGAATGCGTCCTCGGCGTCCTCCCAGCTCATCGTCATCAGGTCGGCATCGGTCTCGGGCATGCCCATGGCTGTGGTGGGTTCGGGCATAGAGCTACGGGAAGCGGAAGCTATCGGCCCAGCGGCTACTCGACGACGAGGTCCGCCACCATTCCCAGCCCCTCGTGGGGCACGCAGACGTAGTGGTACTCGCCGGTTACCTCGAAGGTGTGTTCGTGCGTGTGGCCGGAGTGATAGATGGCGGAGCCCTCCGTCCCCTGCCAGTCGGCGGCGTCGGGCTGTTCGTCAACCCTGATGTTGTGGTTGGCCGAGCGCCAGTCCCACTGGACGCGGGTGCCGGCCTCGATGGTGAGCGGCTCGTCGGTACCGGGTGAGAAGACGTTCCTCGCGTTCGGGCCGACGATGACCACCGGACCGTCGAACTCGTTCTTCTCGGTATCGCCGCCGAGACAGCCCGCTGTCGAGAGCGCTGCGAGCGCGGCGCCGCTTTTCCGCAGCAGCGAGCGCCGAGTAGGGGGGGTCGTCCGGGTCATAGGGAAGGACGACGACGCGCGGGCAACTGTGTTCCGGATTCCGACGGGCCCACGTGGGTTGTGCGCGTGCTCGGACGCCCGCACAGGCAGGCGCAGGCCCGCGCTGGCAGGCGAATTCGGGGAGCGCGAACCGCGAAACTTTTAGGCCGGGGAGCGGCGTAGCTCCGATACCGAATGGAACTCATCGTCACCGAGAAAGACAACGCGGCCCGTCGCATCGCCGATATCCTCAGCGACGGCACCGCCGACGCCGAGCGGGTCAATGGCGTCAACGTCTACGGCTGGGGAGGCACGCGGGTCATCGGGCTCTCCGGCCACGTCGTCGGCGTCGACTTCCCGCCGGAGTACGACGACTGGCGGGACGTCGAGCCCCACGAGCTCATCGACGCCCCGATCGACACCCAGCCCACCCAGGAGGGCATCGTCGCGGCGCTGCGCCGGCTGGCCCGCGACGCCGACCGCGTGGTCATCGCCACGGACTACGACCGCGAGGGCGAACTCATCGGGAAGGAGGCGTTCGACCTCATCCGCGAGGTCGACGAACACGTCCCGGTCGACCGCGCGCGGTTCTCCTCGATCACGGACCGGGAGGTGATCGAGGCGTTCGAGAACCCCGGCTCGATCGACTTCGACCTCGCGGCTGCCGGCGAGGCGCGCCAGACCATCGATCTGGTCTGGGGCGCGGCGCTGACCCGCTTCCTCTCGCTCTCTGCGGGCCAGCTCGGCGAGGATTTCATCTCCGTTGGCCGGGTGCAGGGGCCGACGCTAAAGCTGCTGGTCGACCGCGAGCGGGAGATCCAGGCGTTCGACCCGGAGGACTACTGGGAGCTGTTCGCGACCCTCACCGGTGACGAGGGGGCGTTCGAAGCGCAGTACTTCTACCTCGACGAGGAGGGCAACGAGGCCCGGCGCGTCTGGGACGGGGCCGCCGCCGAGGCAACCGACGAGTCGCTCGCGGCTGCGGAGGACGCGACTGTGGAAGAAGTGAACCGCCGGACGCGGAGCGACGAGCCACCGGCGCCGTTCAACACCACGCAGTTCATTCGCGCGGCGAGCGGGCTCGGCTACTCCGCCCAGCGCGCGATGAGTATCGCCGAGGAGCTCTACACCGCCGGCTACATCACCTACCCGCGGACCGACAACACGGTCTACCCGGAGGACTTAGAGCCCGAGGAGCTGCTCGAATCGTTCCGAAAGACGTTCTTCGGCGAATCCGTCGAGGAACTGCTCGACCAGGACGAGATCGAGCCCACCGAGGGCGACGAGGAGACGACCGACCACCCGCCGATCCATCCGACCGGCGAGATGCCGACGGACCTGGACGACGACGAGTGGGAGGTGTTCGAACTCGTCGTCCGGCGGTTCTTCGCGACGTGTGCGCCCGCGGCAACGTGGGAGCACCTGCGCGTTGTCGCCGGCATCGCGGGCGAGTCGCCGCTCCCCTCGGGCGGCGGGCGCGGACTCTCGCTCAAGGCTAACGGCAAACGGCTGCTCTCTGCGGGCTACCACTCCGTCTACCCCTACTCCTCCGCGGACGAGACGATCGTGCCTGACGTAGAGACCGGCGACGAACTCGCGGTGAGCGAGAGCCACCTCGACGCCAAGGAGACCCAGCCGCCGCGGCGCTACGGCCAGTCGCGGCTCATCGAGACGATGGAGTCCATGGGGGTGGGAACAAAATCTACCCGCCATAATACCATCGAGAAGCTCTACGACCGCAACTACGTCGAGAGCGACCCGCCACGGCCCACGCAGTTGGCCCACGCGGTCGTCGAGGCCGCCGAGGAGTTCGCGGACCTCATCGTCAGCGAGCAGATGACCGCACAGTTGGAGGAGGATATGCGGGCCATCGCCGACGGCGAGAAGGGGTTCGACGAGGTGACCGAGGAGTCCCGCGAGCTCCTCGGCCGGGTGTTCGAGGACCTCACCGACTCCCGGGAGGAGGTCGGCGACCACCTCCGGAACTCAATGAAGGCCGACAAGATCCTCGGCCCCTGCCCGGAGTGTGGCGAGGACCTGCTGGTGCGGAAATCCCGCTACGGCAGCTACTTCGTCGGCTGTGACGGCTACCCCGATTGTGAGTACACGCTGCCGCTGCCCTCGACGGGGAAGCCGCTCATCCTGGACGAGGAGTGCCAAGAGCACGGCCTCAATCACGTGAAGATGCTCGCCGGGCGGAAAACGTTCGTCCACGGCTGCCCGCTCTGCAAGGCCGAGGAGGCCGACGCTGAGGAGGACCGGATTATCGGTGAGTGTCCGGAGTGCAATGAGGAAGAGGGGGGCGAGCTGGCGGTCAAACAGCTCCGCTCTGGCTCCCGGCTCGTGGGTTGTACGCGCTACCCCGACTGTGACTACTCGCTGCCGCTCCCCCGCCGCGGCGAGATCGAGGTGACCGACGAGCTCTGTGACGAGCACGACCTGCCGCATCTGGTGGTCCACAGCGGCGACGACGACGAGCCCTGGCAGCTCGGCTGTCCAATCTGTAACTACCGGGAGTTCCAGGCCCGCGATGTCGGGTCGGAGCTGGAAACCGTCGAGGGGATTGGGGAGAAGACGGCCGAGAAACTAGAGAGTGTGGGTATCGAGGACATCGAGGGGCTGAAGCAGGCCGACCCCGAGGAGCTTGCAGCGGGTGTGGATGGTGTCGGTGCCGGGACGGTTCGGGACTGGCAGGCGAAAGCGGACTGAGACGCGGTTTTTTTTGCGGTCGGAGGAGCCGGTCAGGGGAAAACTGTGGAAATCATGCGTACACTACCTCACCAGTCAAATCACGATCACCGTTCCGTTCCAGCGCGGCGTGAATTCGCCGCACGAGCGTCCCCACGTCGCGACGGTCCTGCGCGATGAAGACGACACCAGCGTGGTCGTCCCCGAACTCACCACTCTCGACGAGCCGGAGAAAATCGTCGTCGAACGTCAGAATCGTCCATTCTCGGTCTGCCGCGTAGTGGAGGTGTTCCCGGTCAGTGTAGCCGAGTGTCCCTTCCTCGTTCGCATTCGTCACGTCCCAGCCGCGCCGGCGAAGTCCGTCGACCACCGGCTGCCAGACGTTCTCGTCGGCGTAGATCACGCCGGCGTCCCGTCATCGCCGCCGGTCGCTGGCGTCGTTTCGAACTCCTCGGGATGGCCGTAGAAGTACGCGATAGCGGTGTGGATATCCTCTAGTGTCAGCGCCGGGTAGAAATCGGCGATCTCGTCGGGTGAGTAGCCGTTGTACTCGTAGGCGCCAGCGACGTTCGCGACCCGGATGCCTGTGTCGCCGATGGTCGGCGCCCCATCGCTGTGTTCGGTGTCGTGCACGATTTCGGTCATACGTGGCCTTTGGGCGTTCTGGTCCTTAAGCCTCGGCTCACAGTACGTTTTCGAGCACGCGTCGGAGGTTCCCTTCCACTTCGGAGGCCTGGAGAATCCGGATGGACTCCTGATCGTCCAGATCGGCCGTCTCCTCGCCCTCGATGTCCTGGATCACGAGGACACCGTTCCAGCCCGTGCCGAACGGCGTACCGTCTTCGAACACCAGGTCCCCGTCCTGCCGGAGAAAGGCGAGGTACTCCAGCGTCTCCTTGATCCCCGAGCGAACGGTGTCGTAGCTGGTCGAGTTCTTCACCTCCGTCACCAGATACTGTCGCTCCTCCTCGCTCCGGACCTCCAGAACGATGACGTCAGGTCTGCCGGTCGAGAGCCGGAGTTCGCGGTCCTGGAAGTAGGACTCGGCGACCGATTGCGCCTCGCGCTGGACGAGGCCGGCCCGGGAAAGCTCCGCTTGCGGGCGCTCGAACTCCTCCGGGACGAAGGAGAGTCCACGTTCCCGCGCCGAGTTGTCGTGGTAGAGCACGACCTCTTGGTCGCCTCGCTCCATCCGCGCGACCTCCTGCGAGCCGGATTCGATGGTCTGGAGCCGGAAGCGCTGGTCACTGAGTTCCTCGACCGTCGAGACGTAGCGGAACAGCACGTAGAGTTCCAGCAGCGTCTCCTCGTCGTCTGGCGTGATCGCCGTCTCCCGGAGTAGGTCCGCGATAGCCTCCTCGTCTGCAGCCAAGTTGCGTCGGTACGTCTCGAGCAGCTCCGCCGCCTCGCGGTAGAGTTCGCTCCGTGACGACGCCGCCCGCTGGAGCATTCTGTCTGTCGGCTCGTACTCCGCTGGATTCCGAATCCGCGTGACGTGGACGTTCCGCTCGAAGATGCTCCGTAGCTGGTCGACCAGTTCGAGCTTCTCCTGCCAGCGCTCGGTCACCCAGTCGTAGCCGCGCTCGAACAGCTCCGCACAGTCCGCGAGCGTCCGGTGAATCAGCGCGAGGAGTCGTTTCAACACGACGTTCTGGTCGGTGTCGTAGTTCTCCGACCGGCTCTCATAGACGAACACCGAGCGGTCGTTCGGGTTCCGGGAGTAGCGCTGTTTGACCGTCTTCGGCCAGTTGATCCGGCCATCGACCTGTCCACGAGACCTGTTTGCGACGTTCTCCGTCGCCGTCTCGATGCTGCGAAGTCGCCGCGGGAGCCGCTCGACGAACTCGACCACGTCGGGGCGGAGCACGAAGTGGAGCCGAATCAGGCTCTCGTAATCCTCGAATCGCCCGTCGATTCCCTCGGGCTCCAGTTCCTCGACGACGTGTTGTTCGGGGAAGGAGCCGTGCATCACGTACGCGAGGATATCCTGTGAGAGCCCCTCGACCAGCTGCTCGCGCTTCATCGCTGTCCAGAGAGGCGAACCTGCAGCATATCGCGGGCCAAGCTAACCAGCCGATCCCGGTCGAGACACTCCAGCTCAGCGAGTTCCGAGACGATTGCCTCACGACGTGCAACGCCCTCCAACTGCGGGAAGATGTAGTCCGTCACCGCGCGAGTGAGTGCCGCGTCACTGGGGAGTCTGGAGCCGTCGACGTGGCCGAGCATATCTTTCACCACTGCGGGGCCGAGCTTCCGGCCGTCGATGGTGCTGTTGGTGATCCGCCAGATGCGACCGAGGTCTTCGAGCAGGTCGTCGTCGGCCTCGATACCCCACACCTCGGCGTATCGCCGAGTCAGCGCGGCTTCCTCACCCTCCGGGATAGTGGGCGCGTCGACGTGGACGAACGCGAACCGACGCATGAACGCGTAGGACATCTCGTAGAGCGCAGTCTTGTCGTAGCTGTTCATCGTCGCGAACAGTCGCCACGAGGTCGGCATGACGTACTGGTGGGGCTCCAGCGTTCCTTCGAACTCGCCAGCGGGGTGAATCTCGATCTCCGTCCCATCACGCGTGAACGGAAGCTGTACCCCGTGCCCGGAGAGCAGCGTGAACAGCTGGCCGAACGATTTATCGATATCCGCCCGGTTGATCTCGTCGATAACCAGTGGTTCGTTCTGCTGGACCCCGTCGCGCTTGAACCGCCTGAGCACCTGTCCCGGGTTGAACGCCAGGTCGCCGTCGCCGTTCTCCTCGGGCATGTAGCCGCCGACGGTTTCGAAGGTGGACCAGTCGGCGGTCGCCGTCGTCATCTCGGAACCGGAGTAGATGTCGCCGTGACTGTCGACGAGATACTGGGAGACTCGTCGGGCGATTTCGGTCTTCCCAGTTCCGGGCGGCCCGGTGAAGACGACGTGTTTGTCGGCGTTGAGCGCCGAGTTAACCTGGTCGAGGATCTCCGTAGCCTGGTCCCCCGGGAAATACAGGTCTGAGAGCACCGGCTCCGGAACTCGGACTTCTGGACTGGTCCGGATATCCACCTCCGGCGTCGGTTCATCGCTGCCCTCCGAGTCGCCGTAGATGAACTCCTCGACGGACCCCCACCGCCCGCGTATCCCGCCGATACCCATCTCGTTCAGCGGGCTGAACCCCATCGTGTGGGTCATGTTGTAACCGGCCAGATCGTGAATCTCCGCGGAATCGACGCCCAACTCGACAGGTTCGTCGAGGTAGATGATGCAGATCCAGGGAGATCCCTCCTCGTGGTTGGGCCAGATCTCCCTGCCAAGCGCCTCGTTGCGCTCGGTACCGAGCACTTCCGCGCCGTACTCGTAGGCTCCGTCGCGGTAGAAGATGAGGAAATCGCCCTCCTCGACGTGTTTCCACGACCCTTCGACAGATTCCTTCGTTCCCCAGAGTCGGGTCCTCTCACCGGTCAACTCTCGCTCAGTGTCGGTATCGATAGTGTCCACGTCAACGCCTTCCAGAACCGTCCGCTCGAAGTTCTCCTGTGCCGCCTGATTGCCAAACGGTGCCCGGTAGATCTCCGGCCCGCCGTATCCCATTGCCCACACGTTCCCCGTGGTGGGTACAAAAACCCACACGCCGACGGACCCCGGAATTGAGGTACGATCGGGCGAGGAGAACCGGCGATGCATCTGCGACGGCACGACTGGGCGGAGTGTCCGACCTGTGGCTCCCGGCTCTGGTACGGGCTGAAGGCCGAGGCCACAGGGTGGACCGTCTACTACGAATGTGACGATTGTTGCTTCGATAAGCGGGTTGGTTGGGTCGCGATGGCCGACGTCGAAAGCCGTGACGACGCCGCGAACCGTGCCAGAGAGATGGGAGCAAAGCTGTAAGTCCGAAACCGACTCAACGAGAACTCGTCGAGACGCCCCGGAACGGTTCGCGCCCTTTTTACCCCCGGACCGACCACTCAGACCCCATGACCGGTCCGTGGACTGAGTGGGACCACGTGCTCAAGGTGGACCCCGATAAGGAGCTACTGGCGGGCGAGACGTTCGACGACGTCGCCGCGACGGGCACGGACGCACTCGAGATCGGCGGCACGCGCGGAATGACCGCCGAGAAGATGGCGGCGGTCGTCAGCGCCTGCGCCGCCCACGATATTCCCATCTATCAGGAGCCGTCCAACCCTGCCGTCGTCATCGAGCACGACGCCCTCGACGGCTATCTGGTGCCCACCGTACTCAACGCAGGCGACCCGTTCTGGATCACCGGCGCCCACAAGGAGTGGGCTCGCATCGACGGCGAGCTCGACTGGGAGCGCACGCGTACGGAGGCGTACATCGTGCTCAACCCGGCGGCCTCCGTCGCCGAGTACACCGATGCCGACTGCGACCTGGCCGCCGACGACGTGGCCGCCTACGCCCGCGTCGCCGAGCACATGTTCGGCCAGGAGATCGTCTACGTGGAGTACTCCGGCACCTACGGGGATATCGAGACGGTCGCCGCCGCCAACAAGGCGCTGGACGACGCCACCCTGTTCTACGGCGGCGGCATCCACGATTACGAGAGTGCCCGCGAGATGGGCAGCCACGCCGACGTTATCGTCGTCGGCGACCTGCTCCACGACGAGGGCTGCGAGGCCGTGCGGGAGACCGTCGAGGGCGCGAAGGACGCCAACTGAGCGCGCCAGGTGGGAGGCCACCCGGACCGATGTTCGACGTGACCATCACCCACACCACCGAGGAGTGCATCAGCCGGCAGGCTCCCCGCTCGCCCCGGAAACGGGGCGTTTAAAGACGGCGCGAGCGAACCGCCAGCCATGCAGGACCGAACCTACGCGGCAGACGTGGACGCTGGCGAGTCGGCCACCGTGGCCGGCTGGGTCCACGAGATCCGCGACCTCGGCGGCATCGCCTTCCTCATCCTCCGGGACCGCTCGGGCAAACTCCAGATCAAGCTGGAGAAAGACGAGATGGACGAGGAACTGGTCGACACCGGGCTGGGCGTCCACCGCGAGTCAGTCGTCTCCGTCTCCGGCGACGTGAAGGAGGAGCCCCGCGCCCCGACCGGCTTCGAACTCGTCCCCGAGGAGATGGAAGTCATCTCCGAGGCCGACCCGGAGCTCCCGCTCGACCCCTCCGGCAAGGTCGACGCCGAGCTGCCGACCCGGCTGGACAACCGGACGCTCGACCTCCGCAAGCCCGAGGTCAAGGCCGTCTTCGAGATCCGCGCCGAGGTGCTGCGGGCCGTGCGCGAGGAGTTCCGCTCGATGGACTGTACGGAGATCAACACGCCGAAGATCGTCGCCACGGGGACCGAGGGCGGCACCGAGCTGTTCCCCATCACCTACTTCGGCCAGGAGGCGTTCATGAACCAGAGCCCGCAACTGTTCAAGCAGCTGCTGGCCGGCTCCGGCCTCGAGCGCGTCTTCGAGATCGGCCCGATCTTCCGCGCCGAGGAGCACAACACGCCCCGGCACCTGAACGAGGCGACATCCATCGACTTCGAGGCGGCCTTCGCCGACCAGCACGAGGCGATGGACGCCGCCGAGGACATCATCCGCGCGGCCTACGGCGCCGTCGGCGAGAACTGCACGGAGCAACTCGACGCCCTCGGCTTCGAGGAAGAAGAGTTCGGCGTGCCCGAGGGTGAGTTCCCCCGGCTCACCTACGAGGAGGCCATCGAGCGCGTCAACGCGACGGGCGTACTCGACACGCAGCTCGTGTTCGGCGACGACCTCAGCACCGAGGCCGAGCGCGCCCTCGGCGACGACGTGGGCACGTTCTACTTCATCACGGGCTGGCCAAGCCACGTGAAGCCGTTCTACATCATGGACCAGGAGGACGACGACAGTCTCTCGACCGGGTTCGACATGATGCACCCGCGGATGGAGCTCGTCTCCGGCGGCCAGCGTGAACACCGCTACGAGGAGCTTGTCGAGGGGTTCGAGCAGCAGGGCCTCGATCCCGAGCAGTTCGACTACTACACGAAGATGTTCAAATACGGCATGCCGCCCCACGCCGGCTGGGGGATGGGCGCCGAGCGGGTCGTGATGACGATGCTCGGCCTCGAGAACATCCGAGAGGCCGTCGTCTTCCCGCGAGACAGACAGCGACTCTCGCCCTGAGAGGCGCCCGCGGCGAGCGGGAGCCAGAGGAACGAGCGGAGCAAGTTCCTCGCGTTCCCGTAAGCGAACGCTCATGCTGAACCGTCCCTCGGTTTTTCCACGCTTGGTCCGCCACGGAGCGACGGATAGCCCCCTCCATCGATTCTCGCCGAGAGCCTTCGATCAGACCTGGCCCACAGAACGGCTGGTTCAGGTCTTTGGATGTGTTTAAGGGGTATTAGGGGCGCGCTTACAACTCTGGAAATTCGGATTATGCGTGTGATGATACCCCACGCACCAAACGACGCCGCGGACGAGAAGCTCTACGAATGCGGGTCGTGTCTCAGCAGAACAGCCGCGAGTAGCCGTCCGACCGCCTGCCCCGAATGCGACGGCTCGCTCCGCAACATCGCCGTCCCGCGCGAGTGACCACGAGGATGCGCACCCACGGAGTGGCCGGATGGACGAACTGAACACACAACAGAGCGACGCCTAGCCGTCGGGGACGGAGCAGACGATCCTGCTCCCCGTCGGCAGAAGCGACCTGAGCCGTCTCGACAGTCTCGCAACGGTGGTCGAGGGCGGACACAGAGCGTCGACTGAGGTCCGCGTCCTGCGGGTTCTCTCGCCGTCGTCGGTCGACACGGGAGCCGAGGGTATCGGGGCCAACGGCTCCAGCGGCGGGGCAGCGACAGCGGTGGCCGGTCGCTCAAAAGCGGTCCGGGCGATAACCGACCAGTTGTCGGTGGGGATGACCCTCACCGTCGACGGGCGGGTGAGCGAGTTCGTCGGCGAGACCATCGTCGCCGTCGCCGACGAGGTAAACGCCGACCACCTCGTCATCGGAAGACCCAAACGCACGCCGGCGGGGAAAGTCGTGTTCGGCAGGACCGCCCAGCACGTCCTGTTGAACGCGCCCTGCCGGTGACGTTCACGCGTGACGGCGAGGGCTGGGGGACCTTATACGTCCTAAAACACCTTTGCGGGTATCCTTTTCAAGGAGATTACCCAGCGTGAGGTATGTCGGCTCAGGAGAGGTTCGTCGAGAAGTCGTACGCCTACATCACCCGGAACGAGGAGGAACTGCTCGTCTTCCGCGGCCCCGACCACGAGGGCTTTCAGATTCCGAAGGGGACGGTCGAACCCGCCGAGGATGCCCGTGACGCCGCGATACGCGAGGCCGTCGAGGAGACGGGGGTGGCGACGTTCGGCGAGTTCGAGCACCTGACGACGGACGTGTGGACTCGTCGCGACCAGCCACCGGAGCGGTACGTCCGCCACTTCTTCCACGCGAACGTCTACGAGCCACGGGACGAGTGGACCCACGTCGTTTCGGGACGGGGCGAGGAGTCCGGCACCGAGTTCGAGTTCTCCTGGGTCCCGGTCCCGCCGATGGCGGAGTTCGCGCTCGAAGCCGACGAGTACGTCGGCCTCGTCGACTGCGGCGACGCGTAACTGTCGGTCGGAAAAGGGAGCGGCGAAGGGAACCGCGGCTCAGACGGCGTCGACGCCGCTCTCCCCGGTCCTGACCTGGACCGCCTCGGCCACCGGCAGGACGAACACCTTCCCATCCCCGGGTTCGCCCGTGTGTGCGGCGTCCCGAAGCGCCTCGACGACGTCCTCGGCGGGCACGTCGGCGACGACGCACTCGATTTTTACCTTCTCGTGCAGATCCACGGTGTACTTCTCGCCCCGCCACTGGCTGGTCTTGGGCGGTTGGCTCCCGCGTCCGCTGACGTTGGTGACCGTCAGGGAGGACGCGCCGACCGCCGACAGCGCCTTCTTCGCGTCGGTCAGCCTGTCGGGGTGGATGACGGCGACGATCATCTCGATGTCGCTGTCGGTGTAGCTTCCCATCGTTACTCACCCCCCGAATCCGAGGTGACGTCGCCGCCGTCGGTCGCCACGGGAGTCCCGCGTTCCTCGGACCGGCTTCCGGTCTCCACGAACTCGGGGTAGGCCGTGACGCCGTGCTCCGAACGGTCGAGCCCCAGCGACTCCTCCTCGTCGCTCACGCGAAGGCCGACCGTCGCGGCGGCGAGTTTGAACACGAGGAACGTGGTCACCACGGTCCAGGTGCCGATGACGAGGATGCCGAGCGCCTGCATCGCCAACTGCACCGCCGAGAAGCCGGCAACGGCGAAGGCGGGAATGAGGAACGTCCCGATAGCGCCCGCGCTCCCGTGGACCGCAAAGACGCCGCAGACGTCGTCGACGTTGAGTTCCTCGACGACCCAGCGGTAGACCAGCGGGGTTTGGATGCCACCGATGAGGCCGAGCGCCAGCCCACCGAACCACGTGACGTGCGGGACAGCGCCCGTGACGGCAACGAGACCCGCCAGCAACCCGTTCGCGGTGAACAGCGGGTCGGGGCTCCCGTCGGTGTAGGCCGTCATCAGCGCGGCACCGTTGAACGCGAGTGCGCCGTCCTCGACGGCGAGCACCGTCGCCTGCGTCCCGACGTTGAACCCGTACCAGCCGAACGCGAGGATGAACGTCCCGAGCACGACGAAGGTGATGGAGTGGCCCGGAATCGGTTGACTCCCGCCGTCGTCGTCGAACCGGCCCTTCCGCGGCCCGACGACCCACGCGCCCACGAGGCCGGCCAGACCGCCGAGCATGTGGACCACCGTCGCGCCCGCGAAGTCCTGATAGCCGACCCCGACCCCGTCGCCGTCAGCGTCCCGGCGATGCCGGCGATGCCGAGACCGACGACGAAGTAGACGATGACGCCAATCCCCCAGTCCATCAGGTTCTTCATCAGCACGTTCGCGACGTTCTTGGCCCGCACCTGCCCGGCCTCCAGCAGTGCGAACCCCGGCTGCATGAAGAAGATGAGGAAGGAGACGGTGAGCACCCAGACGGTGTTGATGCCGCTGGCGAGGGCGCTCAGGTCAACCATCCAGTCCACCCCCGACCGGGACTGCACGGTCGCTCTCGAGCCACGCGCCGGGGCTCTCGCGGTCGTGCACCACGACTGTCTCGTCACCGAGTTCCAGCGTCCCGTACCGGTCGTCAATGGGCGACGGCCCCGGCCGCGTGGCCGCGTCGTCCCCCGAGTCGGTGTGCTCGACTGGCGATGCGTCGGTCGACGTATCGGGTGCGTCGTTGTCCGAGTTCATGCGTCACCTTCGACCGGCCTGTGGTCGCGGCCTTCGGCCCAATCGTCGCCGCTATTCGAGGGGGAAGGTGTTTCAGTTATCATCGATTTTAGTACAGTTTGTTATGAAATACGCCGAACTACTGCCGATAACGACAGTAACTGACTCGAAATCCGTTCGTTCATCCATAGTAGCGTTTCGTCGGCCGAGTTTGCGTCCCTCCCCCGCGGTGTTGGTATGTCCTAATATCCCACCCCATCGTACCCCCCCTTATTAGGGGTAGGCTTTCCCGAGGGGTTCGGTTGTGTACCAGTACCATGGACGAACCCGCACGCGGAGACGCGAACCGCCTCGCCGACCCCACGGACCACCGGGCGAACTGCGGCGTCGGCGTCGTGATGGAGTTCACGGGCGACGCCGACCACACCGTCGTCGCCGACAGCCTCGACCTGCTGGCCAATCTTGAACACCGGGGAACGACCGGTGCCGAGGAGAACACCGGCGACGGTGCCGGTATCGTCATCGAACGACCGACCGCGTTCTTCGCCGACGTGACCGAGTTCCCCCTCCCCGAGGAGTACGCGGTCGGTACCCTCTTTTTCCCCCGCGACGCCGACGACGCCGCGGCGCTGGAATCGCTCGTCGAGGAGACGTTGGCCGACCACGACCTCGACGTCCTTGGCTGGCGCGACGTGCCGACGGAGAACGCCGACCTCGGCGAGACGGCGCGCCGGAGCGAGCCGAACGTGGTGCAGGTGTTCGTCGCCCCGGATGGCCTCTCGACCGACGCGTTCGACCGGGCGCTCTACCTCGGCCGTCGGGCCGTCGAGACCCGCGTTTCGGACGCCGACGTCGCTGGCACCGAGCGGTTCTACGTCTGCTCGCTGGACCGCCAGATTGTGGTCTACAAGGGCCTGCTCACGAGTACCCAACTGGCGGACTACTACCCGGACCTTCGGGACGAGCGTGTCCGCTCGACGTTCGCCGTCGTCCACGCGCGGTTCTCCACCAACACCCTCGGCGCGTGGCATCTCGCCCACCCGTTCCGGCGCATCTCCCACAACGGCGAGTTCAACACGATTCAGGGGAACATCAACTGGATGCGGGCCCGGGAGGGCGATCTCGCCCACGACGCCTTCGGTGACGACATCGAGACGGTGATCCCCATCATCGACGACCCCGAGCAGTCCGACACCGCGAGCGTGGACAACGCGCTGGAGTTACTGCTGCAGGGTGGTCGGAGCCTCCCCCACGCCCTCCGGATGCTGGTCCCCGAGGCGTGGCGCGCCGAGGACAACGACCTCTCGGAACCCGAGCGGGCCTTCTACGACTACCACGCCTCGCTGGTCGAACCGTGGGACGGCCCGGCGCTGGTCATCGGCACCGACGGCGACCGAGTCGCCGGCGTGCTCGACCGAAACGGCCTCAGGCCCTGTCGCTACGCCGTCGCCGACGGCCGACTCGTGCTCTCCAGCGAGGCGGGGGCGCTGGAACTCGACCCCGCCGCCGTCGAGCAACGCGGCCGGCTTCAACCGGGGGAACTGTTCGTCGCGGATCCCGACGAAGGTATCCTCCCCGAATCCGAGGTCGTCGACGGCCTCACCGACGAGCGGTACGCCGAGTGGGTCGCCGCGGAGCAGGTCCAACTCTCAGACCTGCCGGGCGACGACGCGAACGACCCCGCGGCGGCGACCGACGGCGGACCGGCGACGGCGGCCGATGGCCGAGCAACCTTCGGCGGCGAACCCGCTTCCGACGACACCCTCCGCGCCCGACAGGCGGCGTTCGGCTACACCCACGACGAACTCGACGACCTCGTCCAGCCGATGGTCGAGGACGGGAAAGACCCGGTGGGGTCGATGGGCGACGACACCCCGCTGCCGGTGCTGTCGTCGTTCAACCGCCCGCTGTCGTCGTACTTCACCCAGCGGTTCGCCCAGGTGTCGAACCCGCCGGTAGACCACATCCGGGAGCGCCTCGTGTTCAGTCTGGAGACGCGCCTCGGCCCGCAGCGCAACCTCTTGTCGGAGACGCCCGAGCACGCCCGACAACTGGTGCTCGACTCGCCCGTGCTCCGGGACGACGAACTGACGGCGGTGACGGGCGTGGCGGAGAACGGCTTGACTGCGGCGACCCTCGACCTCACTTTCGCCGACGACGAGGGCCTCGCGGCCGCCGTCGAGCGACTGCACGAACGCGCGACCGCGGCGGCAGCGGAGCACGACGTGCTGGTGCTCTCGGACCGCGGCGTCGACGCGGATTCCCTGGCGATACCCGGGCTGCTGGCGACGGCCGCGGTCCACCACCACCTCGTCCGTGCGAGCGAGCGCACGCAGGTCGGCCTTGTCGTCGAGACGGGCGCGGTGCGGACGGTTCATCAACTCGCCACGCTGGTGGGTTACGGCGCTGGCGCGGTGAACCCCTACCTCGCGCTCGAAACAGTGTCGGACCTCGTCGCCGGGCCAGAGGGGATGGGCGACGCGGACGCACGGGAGCGCTACGTCGACGCCATGGAGGAGGGCCTGCTGACGGTGATGGCGAAGATGGGAATCTCCACCGTCGAGTCCTACCGTGGCGCGCAGATGTTCGACGCCCTGGGGTTGGACGCCGACTTCGTCGCGGAGTACTTCGCGGGCACCGACACCCGGACCGAGGGAATCGACATGGAGCAGGTCGCCGCGGACCTCCGGGAGCGCCACGCGCTCGCCTTCGAGGACGACGACCTGCCACGGACCGGCGAGTTCGAGTTCCGCTCGGAGGGCCGGTCCCACCAGTGGAACCCCGAGACGGTGCGGACCCTCCAGCAGGCCGTGCGGAACGGGGACTACGAAATCTACCGGGAGTTCGCTGCGATGGCCGACGCGGAGGACGGCGGCCACGGGAGCCTCCGCGGCCTGCTCTCGTTCGACTCGGGCCGGGAGTCGGTTCCCGTCGAGGAGGTCGAACCAGTCGCGGACATCGTCGAGCGGTTCTCGACGGCAGCGATGTCGCTTGGGTCGATTTCGCCGGAGGCCCACGAGACCAACGCCAGAGCGATGAACCGACTCGGTGCGAAATCCAACACCGGGGAGGGCGGCGAACCGCCGGAACGGTTCGACACCGCGACCGAGTGCACCGTCAAACAGGTCGCCTCCGGCCGGTTCGGGGTGACCAACGCCTACCTCGCCAGCGCGGACGAGCTCCAAATCAAGATGGCACAGGGGTCAAAACCCGGCGAGGGCGGCCACCTCCCGGGCCACAAGGTAGTCGAGCATATCGCCCACACCCGCCAGACCGTTCCGGGCGTGGACCTCATCTCGCCCCCGCCCCAGCACGACATCTACTCCATCGAGGACCTGAAGCAGTTGATCTACGACCTGAAGGCGACCAACCCCGAGGCGGGGGTGAACGTCAAACTCGTCTCGGAGACCGGCGTCGGCACCATCGCCGCCGGCGTGGCGAAGGCCGACGCCGACACGGTCCACATCTCCGGGCGCTCCGGCGGGACGGGCGCGTCGGCGAAAACCTCCATCAAGCACGCCGGCGCGCCGTGGGAACTCGGTCTCGCGGAGGCGAACCAGATGCTCCACGCGACGGGGCTCCGGGACCGCATCCGGGTCGCCGTCGACGGCGGCTTCCAGACCGGTCGCGACGTGACGGTGGCCGCGCTCCTCGGTGCCGAGGAGTACGTGTTCGGGACGGCCAGCCTCGTGACCTCGGGGTGTGTGATGGCGCGGGCCTGCCACACCAACCGCTGTCCGGTCGGCATCGCGACCCAGGACGAGGACCTCCGGGAACGCTTCCCCGGCGAACCCGCCCACGTCGTGAACTACATGGAGTTCATCGCACGCGACGTGCGCGAACGCCTCGCCGACCTCGGGTTCCGCTCCGTTGAGGAGATGGTGGGACGCGTGGACGCGCTTGTCCAGCGAACCGACGTGGCCCACCCGAGTGCAAAAACCCTCGACCTCGGGGCACTGCTCGCGGACCCGGAGGGCGAGTACGACGTCGACCGCACCAAGACCCGGCCCACGGACCTCGGCCTCGGCGACCGACTCGACTGGGACCTCATCGACGCCTGCGGGCCGGCCCTCGCGCGTGGGGAGTCGGTGCATCTCCGCCGCGGTATCGATAATCAGGACCGGGCGGTCGGGGCGACGCTCTCGGGGCGTATCGCCGAGGAGTGCGGACCCGAGGGACTGGCCGACGACACCGTCTCCGTCGCGTTCGACGGCGCGGCGGGACAGAGTTTCGGCGCGTTCCTCGCGCCCGGAGTGACGTTCACGCTCGACGGCGTCGCCAACGACTACGTGGGGAAGGGGCTCTCCGGCGGGAAACTCCTCTGCCGAACGCCCGACGACACCGGGGTCGACCCGACGGCGAACACGCTGGTCGGCAACGTGGCGCTCTACGGCGCGACCGACGGCGAATGCTACGTCAACGGCGTCGCCGGCGAGCGGTTCGCGGTCCGGAACTCCGGTGCAAAGGCCGTCGTGGAGGGCCTCGGCGACCACGGCTGTGAGTACATGACCGGCGGGGTGGTCGTGGCGCTGGGGACGCCCGGCAAGAACTTCGCGGCCGGGATGTCCGGCGGCGTCGCCTACGTCTACGACCCGGAGAACGACCTGCGGGCGCGAACCAACACGGCGATGGTGTCGCTCCACGGCGAGTTGGACGAGCGAGACGAGCGGATGCTCCGCCGCCTGGTGGAGAACCACGCCGCCGCGACCGGCAGCGACCAGGCGGACGCGCTACTGGCGGAGTGGGACACCGCGCTCGACGCGTTCACGAAGGTGCTGCCGGGGGCCTACGCCGAAGCGGTCCAGAAACACGAGGGCGCGGACGTTCGGGACAGCCTCCCCGACGCGGTGGGGCCGAGCGGCACGGTCCGCTCCGTCTCGGGGCAGGACGACTGAGAGCTACGCTCCCGACTCCACGCTCACGTTCTCTGAGTCGCCGTGGAGCGCGAGGTTCGCGGCGATTTCGGCGTTCTGCATGGCGTACTGGGCCGTCTCCTGGAGCCTCACCAGCACCTCGCGGATTCCGAGGAGTTGGTCGTTCGGGAGTTCCGGCAGGTCCGAGAGCAGTTGCTCCTCGCGGTCCTTGATCTCGTGGAACCGACGCCGGACCTCGGTGGTCAACCGGTAGTCGCGGTCGATGACCGCCTCGACGGCGAGGGCGCTTATCTCGTTCACGTCGTCGGTAAGTTCGCCAATCTTCCGCATCGTCGACTGCCCCACGTCGAGGGCCTCACCGTCGCTCTCGACGACGATGGTGGCGATGTCCTCGGCGTTGTCCGCGGTGAGTTCGAGGTTCTTGGCGATAGAGCGGTAGCCGACCAGCGGCAGGGTCTCGTCCAGGCCCATCGACCGCGCTATCGAGGGGTCCTGATGGACGGTGTAGATGAGCCGCAACAGCAGGACGAACAGTTTGTTCGCCTGTCGCTCCCGGTTGATGGCCCGCTGGGCCAACTCCGGGTTCCCCCTACTGAGGGCTTTGACCGACTCCTCACGCATCGTCCCGCCGGTGCTTTCGAGGCGCTCCAGGAGGTTCTCCAGCGTGAAATCCGCGGGGTCAACCGAACACCGGACCGTGATGCGTTCCGGCGTCTCCTCGACGATACCCAGCCCCATCAGTTGGGACTCCGCGCGGTAGACGGCGTCGATGGTTCCGCCCCTGAGCGCTCCCTCGGACTGCTCGACGTGGATAATCCGGCGTCCCAGGACGTACTGCCCGATGATAGCGCGTTCGACGGCGTCGTCCTCGAGTTCGTCGACGTGGATGATTGCTTCTCCCTCCTCGGTACCGACGGTTTTCGTGGTCGCGGTCAGCGTCCCCGTCCCCTCGTGAATCACAAGTTCATCGCCCTTCTCCACGCCGTACTCCGACGTCCACGCGGCTGGAAGGGTCATCGCGAGCGTCGACGGGCCGAGTTGCTGTACTTTGCGAGTTTCCATACGATGTCACACTGTTCCACATCCTTAGTTCTCACTCACAAAACAGAGGGTGGTTAATACACATACTAGGTGTATAAGGACAGGGAGCGGGCTCCGACGATGAACTGGCGACTACGTATCCCGGATACGAACGGACGGTTCCCCGGGACTCCCCTCCGACTGAGGAACACACCAAACCGGTGGGTCACCCGGTACAGTAGTCGATAGCCTCTCGAACGGCTTCCGTCCGCCCGATGAACGTCAGGTGGTCGCCGCGCTGAATCCGGTCCTCCGGGTGTGGAAGCTGATTCACCCCGTCTCGACTCAGCAGTGCGAGGTGGCAGTCCTCCGGGAGCTCCGCCATCACTTCCGAGACGGTTTTCCCGACGTTCGCTTCGTTCGTCACCTCGACCTCCTGGACGTCGCCGGACTCCCCGAGTTCGGTCATCCAGCGGGAGATTGCCGGGCGCTCGATCACGTTGTCCATCGACCACGCCACCGACATCCCGGTCGAGATCGCCTCCACGTCGAGGTCGTCGAACGCGTCCAGATTGTCCGGCTGGTTCACCCGTGCGACGACGCGGTCGACGTCGAACGTGTTCTTGGCGAGCTGGGAGATCAGCAGGTTCACGTCGTCGGTCCGGGTGGCCGCCGCGACCACCGTCGCGTTATCGGCGCCGACAGACTCCAGTAGCTCCCGGTCAGTGCCGTCGCCGTACCGGGCGGAGAACCCCTCCGCGCGGAGCTGTTCGACGACCTGTTCGTCGTGGTCGAGGATCAGCACCTCCTCCCCGCGTTCCTCCAGTCGCTCGCCGAGTGCGCGACCGACGCGCCCGCCGCCGACGATGATCGTCCGTTTCGGTATCACGTCCATCGCTTGTGCGATATGACGGGCTAATCCCCCTTGAAACACGACCGTCGCGACGATGACGAGAAACACCGTCCCGACGAGCGTCGTCGCCGTCATCGGGTTCTGTGACTGGAGCTCCAGTGCGAACAGCGTGGCGACGCTCGCCGGGATGATCCCCCGTGGCCCGATAGCGCTGATGTAGAGACGTTCGTCGACGGTCAGCCGGTCGCCGACCGTACAGAGCATCACCAGTGCCGGGCGAATCACGCCAGCGACGGCGACGACGACGATGAGCCCGCCGGGGCCGAGGGCGAACAGGTCCTTGAGCGAGAGCAGGGAGGAGAGCGTGATGAAGACGAACGAGATGATCAGCAGCGTGATATCGCCTTTGAACCGCTCGATCGCGTCACGATACGGGATATCGAGGTTGCCGAGAACGAACCCCCCTGTGGCGACGGCGGCGATGCCGGCCTCGGAGGCGATCAGTTCGGCCACCCCGTACATGATGAGCGAGGAGACGAGAACGACCAGCCGTGCGTTCTGTGGCGTGTTCTCGATGGCGGGGGCCGCGTATCTTAGCAGATACCAGACCAGCCCCGCGACGACGCTGCCGACGAGTATCCCGACCCCGAACCGCAGCCCGAACTCGCGGACGAGCGTCGGAAGCCCGCGGGTCTCCAGGACGACGAACTCGAACATTACGATGGCGAGGATTGCGGCCGTCACGTCGTTGACGACCCCTTCAGTTTCGAGCGTGGAGGCAACGCGGTCGCGAACGGGAACAACGTTCATGATGGGGGTGATGACCGTCGGCCCGGTTGCGATTAGGAGCGAACCGATCAACAGCGAAACATCCCATGGCGCGCCGAGTGCGTACCTGACAACCAGGGCGGTCCCGCCGAAGGAGATGACGGCGCCGATGGTGACGAGCCGGAGCGTCTCACGCGGAGCCTCGTACAGCCGTTCGATCTGGAGGTTGAACGCCCCCTCGAAGACGATGACCGCGACGCTGAGGCCAACGATCGCCGGCAGCGAATCGCCGAACACCGCCGGCGTGATAATCCCGAGCCCCTCCGGGCCGACGGCGACGCCGGCGAGGATGAGGAAGATGACACTCGGCACCCGCAATCGGTCGGCGAGAATCTGTGCGGCCACTCCCAAGCCCAGAATCGTCACGACGACGGTGATCGTCTCGAGCGGAGCAGCCACAGGTCGTTTCTATCTCGGAGCACGTCATAATGAATGCCCCGCTTGGTGGGCCAAACCGTTGCCCGGCGCACCGTCGATGCCGGCCGCCTAAAACCGCCCGCTACTCGGCTTGCTCGTCCTCGACTTCGATGGCGCCCTCGACGTCCTCGTCCTCGTAGTACTCATCGGTGATAGTCAGCCGGGCGCGCTTGATACGCGTGGTGTCGACCTCCTCGACGCGGATGAGCACGCCGTTGTACTCGAGCTCCTCGCCCTCCTCCACCAGCCGGCCGGCGCGGTTGAAGATGAATCCCGCAAGCGTCTCGAACTCCTCGCCCTCGGGAAGGTTGAGGCCGAGGGCCTCGTTCACTTCGTCGATATTGACCTCGCCTCGGACCAGTGCGGTGTCGTCGTCGACGAACTCGACGGCCTCTTCCTCGTCGCCTTCGAGGATGTCGCCGACGATCTCCTCGACCATGTCCTCGAGCGTGATGAGCCCCTCAGTGGTGCCGAACTCGTCGATGACGATGACCATCTGGAGGCGGTTATCCTGGATCTCCTGGAGCAGTTCGTCGACGTTCTTCGATTCGGGGACGTGGAGTGTGGGCTGGACCGCGTCCGCAAGTGTGGGCTCACCCTCGGCGTAGCGGGCCGCGCGCACGAGGTTCCGGACGTTGACGATGCCGATGATGTTGTCGAGGTTCCCATCGTACACCGGCACGCGCTCGTGATCGGACTGGACACACTCCTCGATCGCCTCCTCGATGGTGGCGTCTTTGGGCACCGCGGTCATATCCAGCCGCGGCGTCATCACCTCCTTGGCGATGGTCTGGTTGAACCGGAAGATGCGCTGGAGCATCTCGCGTTCGTCCTCTTCGATGACCCCTTCGCGCTCCCCGGTCTGGATCATGCTCTGGATCTCGTCTCGGGTGACGTAGGAGTCCTCGATGGCCGAGCCACCGCCGGTGACGCGGTTGATTATCCGGGTGAGCCTGTCGAAGACGATGATGAGCGGCAACAGCGCGTACTCGCTGTACTTCAGCGGCCGCGCGATGCGCAGCGCCCAGGACTCGGTGTTCTCGACGGCGTAGGATTTCGGCGCACTCTCGCCGAACAACAGAACAATAGTGGTGATACCGAACGTCGCCGCCAGCACCGCCTCCCCCTGGCTCATGTAGAGCGCGAACAGCCCCGTGGCGATGGAGGACATCGCGATGTTGACGATGTTGTTGCCGACCAGAATCGTCACGAGCAGCCGGTGTGGGTTGTCCTTGAGCTGCTGGACCACTTCCGCGGACGGGACGCCGTCCTCGACGAGCGCCTCGACGCGATGGCTCGCGAGCGAGAACATGGCGATCTCCGAGGAGGAGAAAAAGCCCGAAAGGAGGATGAGCGTGAAGATGATGATGGCACCCACAATCGTCTGCGCCTCTCGGGAGAGTTGACCGATCACTATCGACTGCAGAACCCCCCTGCTAAGGGTGGTAGCGACCGTCGGAAGCAAGCCCATGTCGAGTTTTAATTGTTCGTCACCGGGATTAAGCGTTTTCCTCGCAGAATCCGGTCCGTAGCGCCATCAGATGACCAGATTGCCCGGATCGAGCCCTACCGTCGCCGACGGCTTTAGGCCGCTCCCGGCCAAACTATGGCTATGTCCGAGGAACCGCCCATCACGCTGTACCGGCTGCAGGCCTGTCCGTTCTGTGAACGGGTCGTCAGAAAACTCGACGAGTACGATCTCGACTACCAGTCCCGGTTCGTCGAAGCGATGCACTCCGACCGGGATGTCGTCAAACGAATCAGCGGCAAGCGGACGGTGCCGGCCATCGTCGACGAGACCACCGGGCTCACCATGTCCGAGTCGGGGAATATCGTCGAGTATCTCGACAAAACCTACGGCGGCGAGGAGGCGCACGCCTGATGGAACTCGAGTTCGACATTGTCGACCTCCCCGAAGCCAATCACGTCGACGTCGGCGACACCGCGCCCGATTTCACCCGCCCGCTCGTCAACGAGGAGTTCTGGGAGGACCGCTCGCTCGCCTCGTTGACCGAGGACGGACAGGTGCTACTCGTGGCGTTCCCGATGGACGGCGGCTTCCCGGCAACGTATATCTGGAACGAGATCAGCGACCGCGAGTGGGGTGGTGAGGGCCTCACCGTCGTCGGGGTCTCCATCTCGACGCCCTACGAGCACAAGAGCTTCATCCTCGAGCGGGAGATGGGTTACGAGCTGTTCTCGGATCCCGCCGCCAGCGTCGCCGACGAATACGGTATCGAGAACCCCCTCGACGGGATGGCTGGCATCACCGAGCACCGGCCCGCCGTCTTCCTCATCGACGAGGACCGCACCATCGAGTACGCGTGGGTCGCCGAGGAGTGGCCCGACTTTCCGGATTACGACGAAATCGAAGCGGAATTGTAACCAGTCACGGCGCGTGCCCTGCCGTGACCGTCGTGTCACGGCAACGAAAACTATGCCGTGACTGTGCGAGAGTATCATCACGCCCAACCACGCCGCTTTTTTCCGTTCCTTCCGATCGAATAGCTATGCGCGACGACATCATCCAAGCGACGAACCTGCTCGCGCTGGGTGAGCTGGCGGTCTACCCGACCGACACCGTCTACGGCCTCGGCGCGGACGCCATCGCGAGCGACGCCGTGGAGCGGGTGTACGAACTGAAAGGTCGCTCCTGCGACCGGCCGCTCTCGATGGCTATCCCCGACGTGGACGCCGCGCTCGAACACGTCGTGCCGACCGAGCGGGAGGAGGCGTTCCTGCGCGAGTTCCTGCCCGGCCCCGTCACCGTGGTCCTCGAGCGGGAGTCACACGTCCCGAACGCGCTCACGGCCGGGCGCGACCGGGTCGGCATCCGCATCCCGGACCACGACGTGGCACTGGAGCTGCTCGAGGAGTTCGCTCCCGTCACCGCAACCAGCGCCAACCCCAGCGGCGAGCCCAACGCGAGCCATCCGGACGAACTCGATCCGGCGATCCGTGAGGGCGTCGGCGCCGTCGTCGACGCCGGCAACACCCCCGGTGGCGAGAGCACCGTCGTCGACCCCGGAAGCGACGTGATTCACCGCCGCGGTAAGCGCGCCGACGAGGTCGCGCGCTGGCTGGACGAGCACTGACGCCAGTTAGCGGCGGCCGTTTCACCTTGCTCTCGACTCATAGTGAGTACTGCGAGTCTGTCCCGCCGTGACCATCCGTGTCGGTGATGGGAGCCCCTGAACCGGCGGCGTTCGACACCGTCGATGCACCGATTCGCCGTAATCACTATCAGTCCGGCCCCCACCGTTTTGCTCGTCCGGTT
>NZ_JAZKRY010000007.1:0-54668 GCF_036626355.1 Halolamina sp.
GCTTGGTGTTGAGGTTGTAGGTGTTCTTCGACCAGTTCTGCACGGTCGAGTACTGAACGTGCGCACCCTCCTTCACGAACACCTCCACGCCCCCGGAGTGAAGGTTGAACGCCGAGTATTTGGGCGCCGAACAGCCCTCGATGTAGTGGACTTCGGAGTTCTCCTCGGCGATGATGAGCGTGTGCTCGAACTGGCCCATCCCCTCGGAGTTCATCCGGAAGTACGCCTGGACGGGCATCTCGACAGTGACGCCCTCGGGAACGTAGACGAACGAGCCCCCAGACCAGATGGCACCGTGGAGCGCCGCGAACTTGTTGTCACTCGGCGGAACACAGTTCGTCATGAAGTACTCCTTGACGAGTTCCTCGTGTTCCTGGACGGCCTCGTCCATGTTACAGAAGACGACGCCTTTCTCCTCCCAGCGCTCCTGCATGTTCTGGTAGACGACCTCGGACTCGTACTGGGCACCCACGCCCGAGAGGGCGTTCTTCTCGGCCTCCGGAATCCCGAGCTTGTCGAACGTATCCTTGATATCCTCGGGGAGCTCTTCCCAGTCGTCGACACCGGCCCGGACGTCGACGTCCGGCCGAATATACGGGACGATCTCGTTGATGTCGACTTCTGAGAGATCCGGCTGGCCGGGCCAGTCCGTCGGCATGGGCATCTCCTGCCAGAGCTCTAAGGCGCGCAGCCGACGTTCGAGCATCCACTCGGGTTCGTCTTTGTCCTCGGAGATGAGCCGAATCGTTTCGTCAGTCAGTCCTTTATCAGCTCTGAGGGCAGCGGCTTCTTCCTTTTTAAAATCGAATCGGTCTTCGGTATCGGTTTTGCGGAGGTGGTCTTGTTCGGAACTCATCAACTCCTATTTGGTGTGTGCTCCCAAAAGTTTAGGGGTGAAAACCGCCATGACGTAACTGGAAAAAGTTACTCTATACGTCCATAACTATTTTTCATAATCGAAAACATTTACCTCGAACAGGCCACAATGGTATGGTATGGTTCCACACAACGATCTCACCGGCGCGATACCGCAGCGCTCGGCCACCGGTTGCTCGAACCCACTGGAGACTCTTCGAGGTCGACCGCCGATACTGTCCATCCGAGTACTCCTGCTTTGGATACTGGGACGTGCTGGTTCGTCCGGGTGAGCGCGAATGACGGATAACCAGACACGGACGGAGCTCCGCGGTGAAACCGCGGCCGGCCAGTCCACTGAATCGGATGTCCAGACCTGCCCGGAGTGTGCTGGCAAGATCGTCACCGATTCCGAGACAGCCGAAAGTCTCTGTGCGGAGTGTGGGCTCGTCATTCACGATCAACAGATCGACACTGGACCGGAATGGCGGGCGTTCGATGCCGCGGAGCGAGAGACCAAATCGAGGGTTGGGGCGCCGACGACGCCGCTCCTCCACGACAGAGGGCTATCGACGACGATCGGGTGGCGAAATACGGACGTCCACGGGAATCAGGTCTCGGCGCCGAAACGCAAGAAACTGTCACGGCTTCGCACGTGGAACGAGCGGTTCCGGACGCGTGATTCGTCGGAGCGAAACCTCAAACAGGCCCTCGGTGAGATCAATCGGATGGCCTCCGCGCTCGGCGTCCCCGACCCGACACGGGAGACTGCAAGCGTCATCTATCGGCGAGCGCTCGATGACGACCTCCTTCCCGGTCGGTCGATCGAAGGTGTCGCAACCGCATCACTGTACGCTGCCTCCCGACTCGAAGGAATCCCCCGCTCGATCGACGAGGTCGCTGCCGTAAGTCGAATTGGCGCCACGGAGACCAAACGGACGTATCGCTATATCGCTCGTGAACTCGATCTCGCGATTCCCCCGACGAACCCGATCGAGTATCTCGGTCGGTTCGCCTCGAAACTGGAGTGCTCGGATGAGACCGAGCATCTGGCACGCAAGTTAGTGAAAACGGCGATTTCAGCGGGCGTCCACAGCGGGAGAGATCCGGTCAGCATCGCGGCCAGTGCACTGTACGCAGCGGGACAACTGACCAACCAACAGCTAACACAGAAAACCGTCTCAGAGGTCTCCAACGTGAGTGAGGTCACGATCCGGAACCGGTATCCCGAGGTGCTGGCGGCGACCGAGGAGGCCGAGTGAGATGCCCGACTCCGGGGGTATCATGTGCTACGCGTGCGGGCACGAGTATCGGTATCTCGGCTGTGGCCAGCCCCGCGGTCGGTGCCCCGACTGCAGTTCTCACTGTGTGAGTCCGGCCGGTGCGTTGACCGTCGTCGCCGACGTGGACGCTTCCTCGTCCGGGAACCCAGCGCAGGTGACGATTCTGGCGATCGACGAACGGTTTCGTCACTTCCTCTACCACTTCACGACCGACAGCAGCGGGCTTTCGGTAGATGCACTCCAGGTCGACGGCCATCTCGTCCGCCCGAGGAACAAGCCGTGGGAGATCCCGATTCCGGACTCGGTCAGACGCACCCTCTCTGGAGCGGAGTACTCACCGCCGATCGGTTCGTCGGGAGAGTACGCGTGAGGCTGTCGCGAAGCGCAACCGGCCACGGTCACGCCCTCCGTGGATGGACTCGCGTTGCGGTTCCGAGTCAGTCACTGACGCTCCGGGGGGAGACTGCGTTCCCTCGGCGACGGTCTCACGGCTGGAACCCCCACACGTCGCGGTCGTCCTCCAGGTCGAGCACCCAGCGGTAGTGCGGATGGATCCAGTCGAGTTGGTCCTGGTGTGCGTCGACCCAGGAGGCGGCGTCGCTCAGCAGGCGCCAGACCGTGTCGAACTCGGCCTCGCGAACCCCGTGTTTGTCGAACGCGTAGCCCCGGAGCGTACGGCCGGCGCTGGAGTAGTAGACTGCTCGCTCGTGGTCGTCGGTGAGCCCGACGAGGTCCTTTCCGTCGCGTTCCATGCGGAGCAGTGCCCGGGCCATGTGGCCGGCGTACTCGGCGTGGCGGTGGAACGCGAGTTCGTCGAAGAGGTCTGTGTAAACTCGGCGGCGGCTCGGGCCGGTGTGCTCTGGTGTCGTTCCCATGGACGGCGGGTGGGGTGGGCGTGGGAAAGTGCCGAGCCATGAGCGCGTTGAAAGTGAAAGTGGCCGGATGCGGGGTGGACTGGCAGCAAACTGTCGTGAGGGCTCCCCCGACCAGTCGACGCAGTAGTCGAGACAGTTGGCTCTCGGCCCACCTGTCGGGTGGCTATCGACGGCAGAACCCAGGGCCTGCCCTGCAAGCTAAGGGACCGCCCATCGCAGACAGACTCATGAGCAGAGACAGCTTGATCGCACTGCGGGCGTCGTCTCGAGAGACTGAAATCCGGCCCGCCACGAATCACAGGGCGGTGGACTGATGGGCGACCCACGAGTCGTCGCCTACTGGCACGACGACTGTCTCGCTCACGAGCCTCCAGCCGGGGAGTTCGAGTACGCGTGGACCGGGAGGCTGGCAGCTCCGGAGGCGCACCCGGACCGCCGGGAGCGCGTCGAGAACATCCGCTCGATACTCACCACCGAGCTCGGAACCGTCGCGGCCGTGGACTGGCGTGATGCGCCACTGGCGAGCCGGCTACAGCTCGAGCGCGCCCACGACGAGAGCTATCTCGATGACCTTCGGGCGGCCTGTGCGGAGGCTGGGCCGGAGGGTAAGCGAATCACGCCGACGACTGGAATCAACGAACACACCTATCGCGCTGCTCGGCGGGCAGCCGGGGGCGCCGTCGCGGCTGTGGAGACGACGACTGAAACGGACGGGGACACGGTCGCCTACTCGTGCACTCGCCCTTCCGGACATCACGCCGCACCGGCGGTCACGGACGGCTTCTGCTTCGTGAACAACGCAGCGGTCGCGGCTGAGCACGCGCTGGCGGAGTGTGGCGCCGACCGGGTGGTCATCCTCGACTGGGACGTCCACCACGGTAACGGGACACAGGAGTGCTTCTACGACCGCGAGGACGTCCTCGTCGTCTCCATCCACAACGACCACGGCGCGTGGGACCCGGAGACGCACCCGCAAACCGGCGGTCTCGAGGAGCGCGGCACGGAGGGGGGCGAAGGGTACACGGTGAACGTCCCGCTCCCGGCCGGTATCGGCGACCCCGGCTACGAGCGCCTGTTCGACGAACTGGTGGAACCGGTCGTCCGCGCGTACGACCCCGATACCGTGGTTGCGAGCGCGGGCGGCGACGCGGGTGCGCTCGATCCGCTCGGCCGCAACCTCCTGACGAAGGCGGGGTTCGAGACGATCGGCCGGCGAGTCCGCGCCCTTGCAGCTGACTGTACTGACGGGTCTCTCGCCGCGGTCCAGGAGGGCGGCTACCAGCCGACCCACCTCGCGTACGCCATGCTCGGGACGCTCGAGGGGATGCTGACGGTCGAAACGGGTGTCGACGACCAGTTCCCCCTGTTCGAGGAGGACTCCGAGCTGGTCGCCGACCGGATCGACGACCTCGTCGCCGCACACGGCGATTACTGGCCGGTCGCCTGACTTCGACGTCGGTCAGCCATACCGGCTGAACCAGCGTTTTCACGAAGATTCGTTCGTGGACAACTCGCGTGTACACATCAGTGAACCGCCAGTCGGGAGGCCAGTGAAACGATATCGCTCGACGAGCTCACAGGTACTGCTGGACCTCCTCTCAAAAATGGGACAGCTTCCGATAAAGTTATACACTATTGTTCATTATATTTGATTTATGAGCATTGGCCTCAATCGGTTACCCCAGGTCGAACGGTCCGAGATCGCGACGACGATCCGGAACGCGGGGGTCAGCGGTGCGGGCGGGGCTGGATTCCCGACGTACGCAAAATGGGAGCGACTCGGCGAGGTCGACTACCTCCTCGTGAACCAGCAGGAGAGCGAACCCAACTACTACATGGACCGGTGGTTGGCCCGTGAACACGCTGACGAACTCGCCTCCTTTTTCGATGCGCTGCTCGAGTCGGTGTTGGACGTGATCGTTATCGGTGCGAAGCAGAAGGACCGGGACCGGTGGCTGACAGACCTCGAGGCCGCCACAGGCGGCGAGGTGTACACACCCGACGAACTGCCGCTCGATCCCGACGAGGAGTCCGGCGTCGTCTTCGCGTACACGGAAGATCGATACGAGTACGGGATGGAGAGCGTAATCCTGCGTCTCGTCGCCGACGTCGTCATGGGGAAGGATCTCCCGATGGATCACGGGTGGATCGTCCAGAACACCGAGACCCTCTACAACATTTATCGGGCGATCGAACACGGCGAAACGGTCACACACAAACACCTCCACGTCGGCGGCGACGTTCCGCGCCACCGGTTCCTCTCGGCACCGATCGGAACGCCAGCGACGGCACTGCTCAAAGCGGCCGGACTCTCACCCCCAGAGACCGGGGAGGACCAGCGGCTGCTCGATGGCGGCCCGGGGTGGTGTTTCGAGATCGAGGTCCCGCCGGAGCAGTTCGGGCTCCGCAAGCGGACGAACTGTCTGCTGGTTGCTGATGAGGCGGTTGCCGAGAAGAACATCCGTGGTGAAGAACGGGTCGACATCCGCGAGCCGTACGACTGGGACGCTGATCACGAAACGGAGCCGACGGCGACGCTCTCGCCGACGTACGTCCGTATTCCGCTGATCACCAACCCCGCGTTCGAGGGTGTCGTCGAGCGAAGTCGACCGATCGTCGAACCCGGCGATCGCGTCGACCAGGGCGAGATGATCGCGACGCCGGCAGGGAACGACATCGGAAACACCCATCATGCATCGGTTCCAGGCAAGGTAACTCACGTGACCGAGACACACATCCAAATCCAGAGCGAACACCCACAGCGCGAGAGTACCGAAACTGACCAACTGATCTACTGGACGTGGTGTATCGAGTGTGGCACCTACGTCGTCATGCCCGACGTGAGTGGGGACGTCACTCCGAAAAACTACGTCTGCGGGGACTGCCGGTAAGCTATTGCTCTATCTGTTCTGTCGTCTCTGCCTTGACCCACGCGTTCGGGTTCTTCCGATCACAGATCACGAACCCGTCGTCGTCCTGGTAACTGGCGAACTGCTCGAGATCGACAGCCGCTGGTGCTGCCTGATCGACGTCGATTCCCTGTGTTTGTTCACGCATAGTTGACCACTGACCGACCCGTCCGAGCTCTCGTGTCAGTTAGTTCTATGTGGATTGTGAGAACACAAAAGGACTTTGATTAAACCCAAAATTTGAGAGAGAACATCGTGTTGTGTGTTTCCATATACCAAACTATTCCCCACGAAATCCTGACTTTGACCCCTCAGTGGGCCGATTTCCGTTCTCACGGAATCAATCTTCTGAGATGGGAGCCTCGTGAGTTCGCGGGGGAACGGTCTCGCTGACCCCTGTGGGTCGCTCCGCGTGGTCGTTGCAGTGCTCACCTCGACAAAGAACCCCAGCGGTCGCCTCTCTACACCGCTCTCAGGGTACTGACTGGAGATCGCCGGCCTGCGTGTTAGAATCCCTCCGCTCGGGCAGCACGCCGTGGATCGCCGCACGCGTGCAACCTACCGTCCTCCGTGATGTGAATCCCCTCGAAGCTCCCACAGTGCCAGTTCCATTGATCGACGACCTGCATATCGACGCCGCGTGAACGGAGTTCTTCGATGAGGTCGTCATCGAGATCCCCTTCGATCGCGTTCGGCCCCTGCCAGATACTGCCTGGATCGTCCGACTGGGGACCACCGAACCGCGGTCGGTGAACTGATTCTTTGATATCCATGTCGAACTCGAGGATGTTGAGCGTGTTCTGGAAGACGTTCGCGACCAGTCCGGAGCCCGGGGATCCGGACGCGAGCACGGGCTGTCCGTCCTCGAAAACCATGTTCGGCATCAGCGGTGTGGACGGCCGATGGCCGGGCTCCGGCATCTCGCCGCGGAGGAAATGTGTTCCTGATGCTGGAATGTTGATTCCGTTAACCAGGAGCCCGTTCGTCCACGGGTACGCCATACACGAATGCAGCGCAGTGGCGACGTTCCCCTGCGGATCTACCATCGTCACGTGGCAGCTCCCCGGATAGCCCATCGCTGGTGCGTCCCGGGGAGTGCTCATGTCGAGCAGTTCGAGGCGGGTTTTCGCGTACTCTTTCGAGAGGAGCGTCTCCAGTGGGAGATGATGGCTCTGGGGGTCCCGTTGCTTGCGACCCTCCGAAAGCACCTCGTTGTGTATCCGAATCATCGAATACAGGAGGTCTGCGTCCTCGTTCGGCGGACCGGACGATTCCAGATCCAACTGTTCGATCATGTTCAGCGCTTCCAGCACGTGTGTCCCGCCGGTGTCCGGTGGCGGTGAGGCGAACAGGTCGTACTGCTTGTACGTACTTTCGGCTGGCTCCGGCCATCTCACGTCGTACTGTTCGAAGTCCTCGTTCGTGATCACGCCGCCGTGGTTTTGAACTACGTCGACGAACTCGTCGGCGAACTCCCCGTGATAGAAGTAGTCGTTCCCCTCGTCGCGGAGACGTTTGAGAACGTCAGCCTTCTTCGAGTTCGTGAAAATCTCGCCTGGCGACGGCAGATTCCCGTCGGGCATGTACGTCTCACGCCCTTCCTCAGTTTTCCCGATCTGTTCGACCATTTCGAACATCACGCCGAAGAGGAACGGATGGACCTCGAACCCTTCTTCGGCAAACTCGATCGCTGGACTCATCAACCGGTGTTTGTCCATGGACCCGTGGCGTTCGAGAGCGGATTCGAATCCGGCCCAGAAGCCGGGGACGCCGACCCCGCGCCCGGTGGTGATGTCCTCTTCGGAAAAGTCCGGCATGGGCTCTAACGGCGCGTTCATGTTGCCGTTCATATACGTCACTTCGTCGGCGGCTGCGTCGTAGTACAGCAGACTCAGGACACCGGTAATGTGCGTCATATGCGGTTGCACGACGCTCTGTGTGGCTGCTGCTCCTAACGTTGCATCACACGCGTTCCCGCCATCCTTCATGATCTCGATGGCAACGCGGGTCGCGAGTGGATGGGAGGTAATTGCCATCGCCTCCTCTGCGGTCGCCCCGGGTTTCTCGCCGAACGCTGCCTTCGCTGTCAGTTCTTGCCGTTCACTCGCCTTCATCGTCTGCCCTGATTATTCACATGACCTACAATAAACCTACTCCGCAGGGCAACGCCCGTTCAGGGTTCAGGTCGTCCTGAACTCGCTCTACAGCGACGCAGTCGACCGCGAGGTTCTGGCCGTCATCTTCAGCACGTTACACGGTGCGTTCGTCGCCTCTCGAGTAGGGGTCCGCTGTTTGGTGTGGCGGGTTCCTTCCCCAGCCATATGCGTACGTATTTATCGCTCCATTCTCCAAGCGTTAGCAATGCCGTTCGAGTTTGCAGATACCTTCGTTCGACTCGTCGGACCCTCCCCCCTGATACAGGCGCTCGCGGGGGGGATCGTGATCGCCATGATGAACCTCTTCGGCGCGGCGCTCATTCTGGTCTGGCGAAACCCATCCGAGCGGGCACTGGACGGGATGCTCGGGTTCGCGGCCGGTGTCATGCTCGCCGCGGCCTTTACGAGTCTCATTATTCCGGGTATCGAAGAGTACTCCGGCGGGAACCCGCTCCCGACACTCATCGGCGTCGCGATTGGCGCGTTGTTCCTCGACCGGGCGGACACGCTCGTTCCCCACGCACACTATCTTCTGACGGGCGAGCGCCGGAGGGACGCAGCAGCATCGGAGGAAGGGCTTCCGGTCTCCGAGGAGCGGCTGGCTGGAGTGATCCTGTTCATCCTGGCCATCACGCTGCACAACATGCCCGAAGGGTTGGCCGTCGGCGTCGGATTCGGTGCCGCTGGCGGAGACCCCGCACAGATCGGAGGAGCGTTGTCCCTGATGCTCGCTATCGGGCTCCAGAACATCCCCGAGGGACTGGCCGTCTCAGTCGCAGCGATCAACGCCGGTCTGGACCGTCGGATCTATGCGGTGATCGCTGGCATCCGTGCAGGGGTCGTCGAAATCCCGTTAGCAGTGCTGGGGGCGTTCGCCGTGGCAAGAGTTGAGCCGCTACTGCCGTACGCCATGGGGTTCGCCGCCGGTGCGATGTTGTTCGTCATCTCCGACGAGATCATCCCCGAGACACACAGGAACGACTACGAACGCGTGGCGACGCTCGGACTCATGGCTGGCGTCATCATCATGCTGTACCTGGATATTGCCCTCGCTGGGTAATCGGCCGTCCGACCACCAGCGTTGCCGAAATCTCTCCGTTCTCTCCTACCGAACAGTCGTCTCTCAACTCATCTCTCGGTCGTACTGCTTGACCAGCACCCGAAGCTACCAGCGCTTCAGCCCGACTGTCAGCGCTGTCCCGAGCACGGTTCCGACTGGCTTCCGTCGCCACGCTGCTGACAGTGTGTACACTGCAGCTGCGGCACTGCCCGCGTTGCAGACGGTCTGTTTCCACAACCTGATCTCAGAGGCTCCTCACTCCTCCCGCTCCCTACTGGATCCCGGTACTGGTCGCACAGCGTGGGGTTCACAGAACGTCACCACAACTGACACAGGATGGTGATGAACGGGCCGGGAGGAGTTCTGTCGGGGCTCGCCGGTCTCAGTCTCATCACCGCCGCGGTCATCCGGGATTCCCCCGGCGTCTCATACTGACTGCGATGATTCTTTACCACCATCGCGAAAGAATACAGAGGAGTTGGCGTCCGATACGACATCCTTCGACGCTACTCCTGAAAATAGTCATCGCAGTCACTATCAGGAGGCGCTGGAGCTCGCACTGCAGATCCCGCTGAGTAGTGCACCGGCTGGCCCCTGCTTGGTTGTCCTGTTCGGCAACGGTGGCGGCGTGGGCGGGGCAATTCATCCATAGGAGTCGCCCCGCGGCATCAAGCGGGGGCGGCGCCTTCGACGGTTCGTGACGTCGCGGGAGGGCGAGTGGGTGTCGTTCTGGCTCCCCGCCAACTACAGTAATAGTCAGGCATTTACACTTTCCACGGCAAAGAGCGGGTAATGGGTCGGAAAACCCGGAGAGCCGTTCTCGGCACGTCCGGCGTTGCCCTCCTGGCAGGCTGTTCCGGGTTCGGGAGTGTGGTCGGTGGTGACTCCCAGAGCCAGGCCGGTAGCGACACGCAGGACGCCGACGGTGATGGGGTCCCCGACACCGAAGACGATTTCCCGGAGAACTCGACCTACAGCGTCGAAGCAGAACTCATCGACGACGAGCGCCGGATTCCGGAACAGGAGTGGGCTCGCTGGTCGTTCGACTTCCTCGGGGAGACCGAGATCAGCTACGAGTTCACTGTTCGCGACGGGCCGGCGATCGACGTGCTGCTGTTCAAAGCCGACGAGTACGAGCACTACGCGAACCGCGACGGTGCTCGGTACCTCACGGCGACGAGCGTGCTCGACGCAGCCGACGGGAGCAATACGGGGACGATCAATCCCGGCATCCACTACTTCGTTCTCGACAACACGACCTGGGGGGATGCAGCGCCATCGACGAACGTGGACGACGATGTTGCGACCGTCGAAATCACGCTGATTGGACGGAGATAGCTGGCCGACGTCGGCGATTCGGAGGGGGCTGGCTGTGTCCGGCCCCATACTGCCGGACAGAAGTCAATACCGAGTTGCGCACCAGCCGCTAACCATCACACCAGGTGACGGCCGATCCACGGCGAGCGATAGTTGCATCGTTCTGTCCGGCAGTATCAGTAGCGGTACAGCGAGACGACGTACGGCAACCGGTTCAGCATCCAGATCGCGACTGGGAGACCGATGACCGTGATCGCAAAGAGCGAGGCGAGGTTCCCCCAGAGCAGGCCCAGCCACCAGCCGATGAAGAGGAAGTACACTGCTCGAACGAGGATCGAGTGCTGTTCCGTGTCACCCTCCAGGCCGGTGTCCCGCTTCGACTTCAGCAACAGGACTCTCGGGACGTTGTTGATCAGAACGATACCGACCGGTATCCCCACGATGGTCCCGAAAAAGAACACCGCGAGGTTGACGACGACTGGCGTTGCCCACCATCCGATGAGCAGGAACCAGAGTGCCTGGACGGGGAGGGAGTACTCCTTCATGGTTCTGTATTCGGCGCTGACTGGTAAATAGCCGCTTTCTCAACCCGGTGGGGAACCCCTCGCCAATCGTCAGATACTCACTCGCTCCGCCTGGCTTCGCCGGTCTCTCTGCCGGTAGCCCCGCCGACTTCGCGCACAGTTTGCCGTCCCGGTCGGTGCGTCGTCGTCCCTGCGGTGTCTGCTCCAGAACGATAACGGTAGGTGGAGAACGCAGAATAGACGCCATAAATCCCTGACCGGAACCCGTCAGTACTGGTCCTGGACCCGATCCATCTGGCACTGCACACAGCGGTCGTCAGAGATGCAGCCGACGGTATCGTAGGGGCATCCCGGTCTTCGACGTCGACCGAGAGTCGCCGCTTGGCCCGCTTCCATTCGTTCTCCCAGTCCTCGATACTCATCTCGTCCGAGCGGAAGACGATCTCGCCGTCTTCTGTCTCGAGTTTCGCGACGGTCGCCTGTTCACTGACGCTCTTGATCGTCTCGACGGCCGCTCTGTACGTGGAGTGTTCGCTCCGCTCCCTGCCGTCGTCGTTCACCAGAATGACGGAAACCGGGCGACCAGTTCGTTCGGTCGGGGTGTGCTCTTCGATCATGCGGCGAAAACGGAGGACACGTCCAAGAAACTGTCCGTCGAGTCAGGGTTAGCGTCTCCGGGAAGATCTCACTCGACGGCGCACACGGACCGAGTCTTCGAGGAACGACCCGTGTGAGCAATCACGCAGGGACCGATCCGAGAATCTCGGACGGCTACTCGCCGGCGATATCGGTCCCGCAGACGTGATGGCGGACTCGGTCCGGCCGTCCGACGATACGCCCGAATACAGCGGAGTCACTCGGCATGGCGTTCGCGGCCGGACTCCATTCCGGACCGCATGAACGCTGCGAGAATCCGGCCGATGCTGGAGTCGCCGGTCCACACCGCTTCCTCGTCGACCGGCTCGTCCTCCGTCTCGGCAGCGAGGAGCACGGTTCGGTCGTCGACCATCAGCGCACGCCCGGCGAAGTCGGCGGGGTTGTCCTCGGACATCACGAAGACGGTCACGGGATCAGTCACGAACCGATCCTCGAGTGAGTGGTCGGCGGTGACGACAGTGACGTCGATCTCGTTTGCACCAGTTTCACGAAGCGCCCCCGTGATATCCGCCGTCAGTGACGCTGCTGTTGGCGAGACGAAGACGACGGTGTGGGTGGCAGACCGGATCAGCGAGGCGATACGGTCGTCGATCGGGTGCCGACCGCGGAGCACCGAGACGTCCTGTCCGTCGCGCTGGTCGGCCGCTGTTGTACGGAGGGATTCGAGGCGGTCGAACGCCCGCGAGGTCTCCCGTTCGAGGCGGTCGGTGAGGACCTCCCGCGCCGTCGAGAGCGCGACCGGCCGGTAAGCTTTCGGCGACGCTTCGACGACTTCGGCGAGCCCTCGTTCGCCGAGGCTGTCGGCGGCGCCGTACACCTGTGAGCGGGGGACCTCCGAGAGCCGGCTCACTTCCTGTGCGGTCCCCCGCCCCAGTTTCTGGAGCGCGACGAACACCCGTGCCTCGTAGTTGGAGAGCCCGAGCGTTCGCAACGCGTCGACCGCTTCTTCTCCACTCATTATTGCTCTTTCTCGGGGCCGGCGTAATTCGATTTCCGTTGTCCACTGGGACACCGTACCGGCTACAAATATAGTAGATATCTACAAACACTTAACAGATGCGAGCGCTGAGGTGTAGACGAGTAACTGAGGGATCACAGGTGAACGGCAACGATAGTCCCAGGTGGAGACCGCTCGGCCGACCCTCGCGGCCTGGAACAGGTGGCTGAGTATGGCGGGGAAGCTCTCACAGGGGTACGCGGACGCGATAACGACGTACAGCAAGTTCGTCATCGTCGTCGTGTTGGTGGTGACAGCCGTAGTTGCCGCGGGGGCGGCGTTCGGTGGCGCGGGAGCGGAGGATATCGGTGGGTTCGACGTCGACTCGGAGGAGACGGCGGCCCAGGAGTTCGTCCGAGGCAACTACGGGGGTGACGACGGCGTCGCCGCGCAACTGGTTGTCCGAAACGAGAGCGGCGACGTCCTCTCACGGGACTCGCTGCTCGCGGGACTGCGACTCCAGCAGGAGATCAGGGAGAACGAGACGCTCAACGAGACGCTCGCCGAGCAGGGGTTCATCGGCATCGAGAACATCGTCGCGACGGCGGCCGTCTACGAGGACCGCACCGCTGGTGACGGTCCGCCACCGACTGGTGCGCCGTCGCTGGAGGAACAGATCGAGGCGCTCGAATCCCGGGATGCGGCAGCGATCGAGCAGTTACTGGCTGATGTTCTCGACCCGGGGCGTGACACGCTCGGGGATCAGGACCCCTACGAGTTCCTGCCCCGGAGCTACGAACCCGGTGCGACAGATGCCACCGCTCGACTCACCCTCATCCTCCAAGTCGATGACAGCGGCGAGAACGGGGACCCACAGGCTGCCTACGACGCACAAGTAGTCATCGACGGACTGGTACAGGACCGATTCGATGACGCGTTCGTCTTCGGCCAGGGCGTCCGTGACGACGCCTCCTCACGGGCGACGGGTGATAGCTTCGCGATTATCACGCCGTTCGCGCTCGTGCTTATCGTCCTGGTTCTTGGGATCACCTACCGTGACCTGCTGGATATCCTGCTGGCCTTCGCGGGTATCAGTATCGTACTGGTCTGGCTCCAGGGCATCATGGGCTGGCTCGCGATCCCGATGAACGTCATCCTCATCGCGGTCCCGTTCCTGCTGGTTGGGTTGAGCATCGACTACGCGCTGCACGTCGTCATGCGCTACCGCGAGGCGCGTGAAGGGACCCTTCGGGACACCGAGGAGGCCGAGGACGGGGCGGGGAATCGATCCATCCGGGCTGCGATGACGGTCGGCTTCGGGAGCGTCGTGCTCGCACTCGCCGCGGCGACCGTCTCGACGGCCGTCGGGTTCGCCTCGAACGTCGTCAGTCCGTTACCGGCCATCCGCGATTTCGCGGTCCTCAGCGCGGGCGGCATCGTCGCAACGTTCGTCGCCTTCGGCGTGTTCCTGCCGGCGCTGAAGATCGAGGTCGACGGATTCTTCGAGAACCGGCTCGGGTGGAGCCGCCGAAAGAGTGCGTTCGGGGTCGAGAGCGGGCGGGCAAACGCCGTGCTCGAACGCCTCGCTGCCTTCATCGTGCGGGCACCGGTCGGGGTCGTTCTCGTTGCACTCCTGGTGGCGTCGACAGGCGCGTACGGGGCGACGACGATCGACACGGAGTTCAATCAGGCTGATTTCCTTCCCCAGGATGCGCCGGCGTGGGCACAGTCGCTCCCAGGGCCGCTGGCCCCCGACAGCTACAGCATCGCCGAGGAGTTCGCGTATCTCAGCCAGAAGTTCCAGCTCCAGGGTGACGACGGCCGATCACAGATACTGATACGCGGGAACGTCACCGACCCCGCCGTTCTGACGGCGCTCGACGACGCGAGCGACGGCGTCACCGATGGGAGTTCGGTCCAGGTTCGGCCCGACGGAGCGGCGGCCGTCGACGGCCCACACACGGCGATTCGGGCAGTCGCTGCGGAGAACGAGACGTTCGCGGCGGTCGTCGAGGCGAACGACCGGGACGGCGACGGGCTGCCGGAGGAAAACGTCTCGCGGGTGTACGCGGCGCTGTTCGAGGCCGACCCGGCGATGGCCCAGCAGGTGCTCAGCCGAGACGACGACGGGACCATCACCTCCGCACGCCTGCTGGTGGCTGTCCAGGCTGACGAATCGGCACAGACCATCGCCGCGGACACCCGCGCCTACGCCGACCGGATCGAGGCCCAGGCGCCCGGTATCAGCGCGGTGGCAACAGGTGGGACGGTCACGACGGCGGTGATCCAGGACGCGCTGCTGGAGACGCTCATCGAGGCCTTTGCGGTGACGCTGGTGGTGATCTTGCTTTTCCTGACGCTGTTGTTCTGGGTTCGCTACCAGTCGATTTCGCTCGGCGCGCTGGTGCTCCTGCCGGTCGTCGTCTCGCTTGCGTGGCTGCTCGGCGTGATGTCGGTGCTCGGCATCGCGTTCAACAGCGAGACGGCGGTGATCACGAGCCTCGCGATCGGGCTCGGCGTCGACTACAGCATCCACCTCGGCGAACGGTTCGTCGACGAGCGGGAGAAACGCGCGACCCTCGCTGGGGCCGTCGAGAGCACCATCACCGGGACTGGCGGGACGCTGCTGGCCAGCGCCGCGACGACGGCCGCCGCGTTCGGCGTCCTCGTCTTCGCGCTCTCACCGCCGCTGCAGCGGTTCGGCACCGTGACCGGGTTGGCCATCCTCTTTGCCTTCGCTGCTGTCGTCACGATGCTCCCCGGCCTGCTGGTGCTTCGCGAGCGGGCCATCGCACGCTGGCAGTCGCGGCAGTGAGTGCTCGCTGTGGGTGTTCTCGCGGTTTCTGGCCGAGTTCACGACAGTCAGGCGCATCGTCCGAGAGCGACCTGTTTCGCCTCCAGCGCGATTCCATCTTCGCTTGAGGACCGGTGTCTGGCCCATCGTCCTGTCTGGGGGTTCCCAAACGGCACCTGACGTTTCAGGGGAGCTTAAAACTCACAGAAACGTGCCATCGTAAGACGCGCATGCTTTTACAACCAGTTAGAGGCAGAAATTGGATGACAGTTGGCGCTCATCGGGCTGTTCGACACCGAAGGCGGTGAACGCGGGGAGTGCGTCCCTCGATTCGCGGCGGTGGTTCGCGTGGGCCTACTGAGAGTTGCTAACACTGCAAGCCGGGGTCGACACCGCTGGGACGATAGCCCGACTCATTGGGTACCGACGGCCGGTCAGGGGAGACTGATCTCGCAGGGATAGCGGTCACCGGACGGCGGTTGATCCTCGCGAGGAGCTGACTCTCCGGGTCCAACCCTCCGAATCGCAGCCTTGCTCGCTTCCGGGCACGTTTCTGGTCGAACATCCTCAATCTGGAACACCAACGTTCGAAAGCGATGGGTGAACGTCTGCGTCAGGCGCGGCGGAGCGCGATGAGCGCCCCGACGAGCAACGCGACCAGCGAAAGGACGACACTGAACCCCGGGATCTGTTCTTTCGTTACCGTTTGTGCCGCCGTTGCTGTCTCAGTCGCCGTTGAAGCCGGTTCCGCAGCCGTTTTCGAGACCTCCGTCTGGGTCGGTGTCGCGGTCGGTGTTTCGGTCTCGGGCGTTTCAACGACAACGGCAATCGGTGAGAACTGCGCTACCTGGAGCTTGTAGCGGCCTCCTCCGAGTGAGGTACCGTCCTTCTCCTGCCACTCGCCACCAGCGTACTGATAGATTGCGACGTCGTCCCGGGAGGCATCAGCGGGCAGTTCCGCGTCAGCAACGGAGATTGTCACGGTTGCCGAGTCCAGCGCATCCCGATCCAGCCCGAAGGCTTCGATGTCGACAAACGTGATGGGCGTCGCCGAGGGAACCTCCGGAAGATCATCGATGGATGCTTGTGGGTCGCCTACCTCGACTCGGAACCGCTGGGTATCGAACGTGAACCTGAACCCGAGTGACTCCACAGCGACGCCGTCGTTCGCAGCCTCGGTGAGTTCGACCTCGAACGCCGACCCTGAACTTACGTCGGCGACCATGACCGTTGTCGAACGCTCGAAGATCGTGACATCTGTCTCTACCGCTTGCCCGGACTGACCACCGCCGCCGCCACTGGTTCCGCCGCCGCCTGAGACGGATGGTTCAACGACGGTGACGTTGCGAGTCTCCGTCCGCTCGTTCCCGAAGCGATCGACGGTAGCCACGGATATCGTATGAGTACCGCTGTCGAGTGAAATCGGGATTCGAAGCTGTGAGGCGTTCAGAACGGTCGCCCTCGAGATGTTGACTGGCTCCCCGTCGAGACGCACCGACGTCTGGTTGGGAAGCACCTGGCTTTCGTTGTCCGAGAAGGCTACCTGTAGGGAGTGGTCCCCCGCTTCGATCTCCTCGTCACCAGCCGGTTGCTCGATGACCACATCTGGCGACGTGTCGTCGACGGCCGAACTGACCGCGAACGTGGAGTAGTGGGGCGTCTCAACCCGGTAGAGTAGCGACGTCTCCGACTCCGATTGCGTCGTGGCGTTCAGCCTCGTCCACGTCCCCTCGGTCTCGTTGAACAACCAGAACGTGACCGTCTCGGCCAGCCCAGACTCGGTGCGGAGCTTCTCTTTCGACACCTTCAGAACGAACGTGCCACCGTCGGTCTCGTTACTGGAGATATTGAACGCGAACTGGGGATAGTAGGAGACGCGCTCGTCAGGGACTGATTGGGAAACCGGATTCGAGTCGGTTACTGCAGCAGTAAGTTCGACGCGCCGAGTGGCGTTCGTGTTCCCACCGTCCGCTCCTGTTAGCTGAACTGCCACGGAGTCTACTTCTGGAGCTGATGGCTTCGCCGTCGCCACACCAGTCGCGTTCACCGCTGCTGTTTGTCGTGAGCCGACATACACTGATACCGTCGCCTGCTGTACGTTTCCGGCAGCGTCTACGGCACGGATGTCGAGTGTCCGGTTTCCGATTCGAACCGGCGCGATGGCGTTTCCGCGCCACGTCCCCGATTCGTTGGTGAGTTGAGCGTCTCTGAAAGAGACCACGCCGAGTCCGGTCCCCTCATCGCTCGCAGAAACGTTCACCGCGATTTCGTCTTTCGGCTCGATCGTCAGGTTCGCAATTTCGGGGAGCGTCGTGTTTTCGATCGTCGGCCGGACGGTGTCGACGTGGAACTGCTTGTCGACCGTTCTGACGTTTCCGGCGCGATCGACGAGGTTGACGGAGACGGTGTGTGTCCCATCGGAGAGATTCGACCCCTGTACCGTGACGGTGCCGTTCGCCCGAGAGGCGACAGACGCCGTCGCGTTCCCGTCGATCTTCGCCGTGATCGCCGTCTCGTTGATCTCTGCGAGGTCGTCTGTGACGCTGAACACGAGGGTTGGATCGGAGTCATTCGTGGCGGGCGGGCCAGGAGAATCCCCAACTCGCCCCGGTGTAGAGAGATTCGCCTCTGGTGGGGTCTGGTCGACGCCGACGGCGATCTCGTGTCGGGCCGTGTTCTGGGCTGCGTCAGTAGCGACGAGGACCAGCGTATTTGTCCCGGTATCCAGCGATACCGATGTCGTGTAGTTACCCGAGGTGTTTCGAAGGTGCGTTGCTCCGTCTGTGTTGTAAATCGTGACGTTCGTGAGGTTCGTATCCTGTACGTGCCCGGTCACGTTGACTTCGCTCAGGTTCGTATACCGCGGCGCGCGGCCGGTGATCGTTGGGGCGTCAGTATCGACTCGATAGGACAGTTCGGTCCGGTGGGTGTTCCCTGCTCTGTCTACGACGCGCACCACCGCAGTGTGTTCTCCAGCAGTCTGGTTCGGCCCAACCGTTCCTGCCCAGGAACCCGCTGACTCAGATAGCGTTGCAGCGCCCTCCGTCTCCAGTGTGACAACTTCGACCGTTTCTACGCCTGATACAACGGCGCCACTGTCGTTGGCCCCGACCTCGAACGCGAGTGGCGTCGATGCGTTCACGTAGCTATCGGCCAGCGTGACGGTCTCGATAGCCGGCGCTGTCGTATCGACGAGAACCGCGTCGTCCAGTCGCGTGGAGTTCGTCCGACCCGCCTCGTCCGTGACGACGACCTCGACGTCGTAGCTGCCGTCCGTGACGGAGTCTGGGAGTTGGACCGAGACAGATTCGACGGTCCCCGTGGGTGCTTCCTCGAGACTGCTCACCGATTTCGTGGCAACCACCGACCCGTCGTCGAGAATCCGAACCGAGGCGGTACTTGGATAGCGCATCTGATACGAGATCCCGACGGAGACGCTCCCGTTGGGTGAGCCGAAATCGGACGTCTGTGACTGGTCGACCGTGGCAGTCGGTCCGGCGGAGCTCACCCGAATCGTCCGGGAAACCTTCTTGGTGTTCCCGTTCACGTCCGTGACTCTGAACGTGACCGTGTGAGTCCCGTTTTCGAGCGTTCGCGTCGCCGACCAGGCGCCGTCGCTCGTCGCGACAGTACTGTATGCGCCGCCATCGATACGTATCTCCAGTATCTCGGTGGCGGCTTCGTCATCGACCGATCCGCTGAGAGCCACGCTGGAGTCGGTGTACGGTGACGATTGAAGCGCTGGCTCGACTGTCGGCGGCTCTTTATCGATACCGTAGGTCGTATAGATCGAATCGAGGGCCTCGACGTGACCGTTATCCCAGATCTGGTAGAACTGATTGATGTCAGCGGGGTTGTGTTCCAGCACCGCAGCGATCGCTGCAAACTGATAGGAGAGTGGATCATCGTCGCCAGCACCGCCGTCGGTAATATCCCAGAGGATACTCGCGACCGACCCTTCCACGCTGCCCCCGTCGTACTCGCCACTGGCGTCTCCATTTGCACATCTCCCGGTATAGCTCATATCGTAGAACTGGTTCGTCTCGATATTCTCGCTGCCCCAGAATACCGCGTCAGGATCGTTCGCAACCGCCGCTTCGTAGTACTCGGCGAACCCTTCGACCAGCGCGAACGACGGGTCCGTCTCACTCGGAACGGCGTGGCAGTCGTAGCTCCCGACATCCAGAATCGTGTAATCGATGAGTTGGAAATGGACGGCGTGTCCGTACTCGTGAGCAACCGTTCCCGCGTCCCAGTAGTAGTCACTTCGGTCCGGGAGTCGAATCTGTTCTCGTCCGTCTGTCCAGTACCGATACTGCGGCCAGTCGCCATACGGGTAGCTGATCGGGAGCTTCGTCTTGACAACGCCGTTGGTTGCCGCGAACTCGGAGGCGTCGTACGCCCAATCGACAGCCTGAAACGGTGCGTTATCCCCCGAAGAGACCAGTTCTTTCGACCCATCACTGTCGACGTCCGTTCCGACGACCACACTCTCTCCACTGGTTAACGTCCCCGTCTGTGCATAGAACGAGTATCTCGTGTTCCCGTCAGTCACGTAGACGGCGTCGTTCTCGGCGACGACGACGACCTCTGCGATGATTTCACCGTCGCCGTCGGCGTCACTGCTCGGCTCCACCGCGAACTGAAAGGAGCCGTCCTGGCCCGTCGACCCTGTCGCCAGTAGTGTCGAACCTCCGTCCACGTCGTACAACCGGATGGCGACATCAGTGAGACCGAACACGTTCCCGTCCGTGTCAGTGTAGGCTGCTTGCCCTGAAACCACAATCGGCGAACTCGATGCCGTGATCGAACTGGTGGTGTTGTTCGTCGAAGTCGAGTCATCCGTCGACTCGCCGACAGCGGGGTTCGACTGTGACGTCCCGTCAGTGCCTGCTGCGGATCCGTTTCCGCTCTGTTCGGTCGCATCGACCGAATACGGGATTCGCTGGGTGACTGGTTCGTCCCCGTTGGTCGCTTCCACGACGATGTCGAGCGTTCGGGAGACCGAACGGTCTGCTGTTACGACGATTTCGTAGACGTACGTCTCTCCAGTATCGAGCCGATCGATACTCCGTCTTTTCGCATCGACAGAAATCCCGAGCGGATCGGTGGCAGATACCGCTATCTCGGTAAGCGGGTACTTCGCGGTCAGTTCGAACGAAAGAGTTGCGGACTCACCGACAGAGAGGTTCACCCCCTCCCTCGGTGATTGCTCGACTGATACGACTTCAGGCTGACGTGGTGCCTCGAACCCGTCGGACGTCGTTGATTCAACCTCGGTATCATCGGTCCGAGAAGCTGTGTCCGCTGCTGGAGACCTTTCTTCGACTACTCCTGTACTGATAGTATCTGCCGATTGAACACTATTACTGGCAGGAGCAAACCCAACAGCGAGTAGCACAATTACGGCCGTCACCCCAATAAGTAGCAGCTGCCACCGACTCCAACCCAGAGACATACTGTTTACCCGTTGTCATTCGGTATTAAATGTTAGTGTAAATGAATGTTCGAGAATATTTAATTAATGCGGCAGTAACTGAACAGAACTCTCGCTGAAACTGGGGGCCGAAAGAAACTATCAACTCGACAGAAATAACGTCGAGTGCGTAGGGTTCGGTATCCGTGCTGGGATCTTTCGTGTGGCTCCCACCGAGTAATCAGTGAGTGACGGTGGTTCTCGAAAAAAAAAGCTGAGCAGTTCGATGAGGCCGGGACGGATCAGTCCCCGCCGCTTGTTATCCCACGTTCTCCTCGACGAACAATGCTCCCCCACACCCCCCACACCGGTACGACGATGGCTCCATCACCAACTTCGACCGCCGATACCGAGCCAGCTTCCCGCCACACTCAGCACACACGACCCACCAGTTGGGCTCCGCGAACCGCTCACAGTGCACCGTCGTCTGCAGGTCCTCGGCCAACGACCGAAACCGCTCGCCGTGGGACGGGTCGTCGGCCTCGTTGAGCAGGTGGACGTGGATCAGTTCGTGGCGCACCGTCTCGGCCGTCGCGCGCCACCCCTGGCGCTGGAACTGCTCCCAGGTGAGCAACACCGTCTCGGGCTCCCCGTTCCGGTGGCGCACCGCCCCCGCACGGCGCTTTGCCCGCTTGCTCACCTCCCACTCCAGCGCGCTCACGTCGACCGATAGCCCGTAGCTCTCGGCGACCTCCCGCGCGTACAGCTTCGCGACCGCGAGCAGCTCCCGGGTGGACGCGCTCGGCTCGATCTCGTAGTACTCCGTGTCGAGTTCGTGCACGGAAATAGCTATCTGGGAGCGGTGTGGGTTGGGGCTGTTCGCGTGCTGTACGGTCGCGCTATGCAGCCTCGACGGCGTCGATGAGGGCGTCGTAGTCTGGTTCGTTCGTCGGGTCCTCGGTGACCCAGCGGTAGGTCACGGTGCCCTCGTCGTCGATGACGACCACCGCGCGGTTGGCGGTGCCGTTGAGCCCCAGGTCGGGGATGTTGAGTGAGAGGCCGTATACCTCGATGGCGTCGCCAGCCATGTCGCTGACGAGATCGAACGTCTCGTGGTCGCTACCCTGTACGTGGCCGTAAACGTCGGTGCGCGCTCGTCTGTCGAAATCATCGTTTAGCGACAACTCTCGACGGGTCCCAACGCTGTGGCGAACTCGTTCGGAGGCGGGCTCAGCCGCGGATCGGCGGCCGCTGCAGGTCGACGAACCGTTCGACGACTGTCTCGCCATCCCGGAGGGCGATGGTCTTGACGGCGTCGGGCATCGATTCGTTCGGCAGCGTCCAGGCGCCGGTCACCTCCCCCGCCTCGCCGGCGGCGATGGGGCCGGAACTGGAGACGCTTTCGACGGTGGTCTCGTTGCGAAAGCGGAGCGTCGTCAGGTGGAGTTGGACGGTCACGTCGGTCGTGTTCTCGATTTCGACCCGGAGCACGTAGGTCCCCTCGCCCCCCGGGTCGCCGCGGACCTCGGAGGTGACCACCGTCTCCGTTGCATCCGTCTCGGGGAGCAGTTCGTCGCCGACGCCAACCGTCTCCTCGGTCGGCGTCTCCGTCTCCGTCGCCCCGGAACCGTTCTCGGAGTCCTCGCCCGGGAACAGTTGGCTCACGAGCAGACTCCTGAACGTGTACAGTTCGAGCAGGAACGCCAGGCCGAACGCGAGCCCGGCGATCCACCGGATCAGCTTCCGGCGGTCGATCTCGTCGGCGTCGTCCGGCTGGCTGGCCCGTGGCTGGGCGGCCCCGGACTGGTCGGCCGCAGTGGTGGACTCGGCCTTGTCGTGTGATTGGTCAGATGGCATAACGGGAGTCGAACCGAGCGGTGGCGAGCGTTAGCCCGGGACGGGCGCGCTGCCGGGCCACAACAGGCCGTCGGCGATCATATCGGCCAGCGGGAGGCCGTAAGCGAGCAGCACCAGCGCGACGGCGATGGCCGTCCAGAGCTTCAGGTTGTCGAGCACCACTGGCGACTCCGTCGCCCCGGAGAGCGGCTCCGGGATACTGCCGTTGACTCTGAGCGCGCTGTTCTTCTTCCCGAGCACCCACGTCCCAAGCATCACTATCAGGAACATGAGGCCCGCGATGAACAGCAGCGTCCCGCCGATCGCGATCTGCAGCCGCATCTCGCTCACGCTGCCGACGACGGCACTGAAGCTCACCTGGTCGTACTGCGGTTCGGCCGTCCGACGGGGAATCCCCGCCAGGCCACCCCGGTGCATCGCGTTCGACATCAGCACCATGCCGATGAACCAGACGAACGGCTGGACCGCCGCGAGGCCGCGGAACTGGAGCCGCTTTCCGGTCACCTGCGGGACGAGCCAGTAGGCGCCGGCCATCAGCGTCAGTGCGAACGCCGTCCCGACGGTGAGGTGGAAGTGCCCCGGCACCCAGATCGTGTTGTGGATGAGGTAGTTGATGTCCATTCCGGCGTTGATCATGCCGGAGAAGCCGCCTGCGGCGAACATGATGCCCGCGAGCGCCATACCGGAGAACTCGGGTCGTTCCCACGGCAGCGTCGTGAGCCAGCTCAGATACCCCTTCGCACCGCGCTGTCTCGCGCCGTGTTCCATGCTTGCGACCACGGTGAACAGGGTCAGCAGCGACGGCAGCAGCAGGAACATCGTGTTCGTCATCGCGACGAACTTGTAGCCCGAGGCGATGCCCGGGTCGGTGTACTGGTGGTGGAACCCGACCGGCGTCGAGAGCAGCAGGAACAGCACGAACGTCACCCGTGCGAGCGGGTCGCTGAACAGCCGGCCGCCGGAGAGCTTCGGCAGCACGGTGTACCACAAGAGGTAGGCCGGCAGCAGCCAGAAGTAGACGACCGGGTGGCCGAAGTACCAGAATAGCGTCCTGGTCAGCAGCGGATCGACCTGGCCGATCAGACCGAGCGACCACGGGATGAGAAAGACCACGACCGAGATGGCGACCCCCAGCGACGAGAGATACCACATCAGCCACGTCGTCATCACCATGAACGACTGCAGCGGGATGCGGGCGTCGGGGTTCTCCGAGCGCCACTCACGGTACTGGAGGAACCAGTCCAGTCCGGCTCCCCACGAGCCGACGATCAGCAGCGCGGCGCCGATGTAGAACAGCGGGTGTGCCTTCAACGGTGCGTAGAACGTGTAGAGCACGTCCGCGCTCGCGGGAATCCCATCGACCAGCCCGGCGAGTATCGTCCCGGCGGCCAGCAGCGTCCCGATGGTCATCGTCCAGAGCCACCCCTGGGTCAGCCTGGCGCTGGTTGGGGCGACGCCGAGGCTTCGCGTATTGGCCCAGTGGAACAGCCCGGCGATGCCGAACGTGGTGAACACGAGCGCCATCAGCACGCCGTGGCCCGTCAGGAGCGTGTAGTAGTCCGAGGAGGGGATGAACCGGAAGACGTCCGTGCGGTGCAGCGCCTGGATCACGCCGAACAGCGCGCCGACCCCGAACGAGGCGAAGGCGATGCCCAGACAGATGCGAACCGTCCTGGCCGCCTCCGGGAAGCGGTCGATGAACGCGAGGCGGCGTCGCGTGCCGTCCTCGCTCTCGACGAACTCTACCTCCTCCTGTGTCGTGTCCTCAGGATGTCCGGTTGCCATTAGTTCTCTCCATCCGCAGCGATGTCGTACTGAGACTGGGGCACGACAACCAGTTTACCCGCCATGGTGTGGTGGCCGCTGCCGCAGTATTCGTGACAGATGATGCCGTGCTCTCCGGGCTCCTCGAAGGTGACGGTGAACTCGGAGATCTGCCCGGGGACCACCATCGCGTTCACGTTCGTCCCGGCGAGGTTGAACCCGTGTGTCACGTCGGGCGAAGTGACGTGGAACGTCACCGGCACGCCCGCTGGCACGCGAACCGGCTCAGAGCTGCCGGGGGCGAACAGATACTGTCGGGCGATCATGTAGACCTCGATACTCTCGCCGTCCTCGGACTGGTAGACGCCGGGTTCACGGAAGTTGTCGATATCGCCGTAGTTTCCGTTCGCGACCTCGGAGGCATCGACCGTCCCGCCCTCGTCGCTGACCATCGCGACGCCGGGGCCGACCGCCCCGTAGACGATGGTCCCGATGAGCCCGACAATCAACAGGAGCGATACGCCGAACCAGAGTTTCTCGAATCGGTGAATATGCATCAGTGGTCACCCCGTAATAGTTGGCCCGCCGAGGAACTCGACGAAGTACATGAACACCCACAGCAGCGCGATCAGGACGAAATAGCCCGCTACGAGCGCCGCCGTCCCCATCGGGTCGTACCCCTCCTCGACCTCCACGGGTAGCTCCTCTTCGGACGCTTCGGTCGACTGCTCACCGACGTACGCCTCTTCGGCCGACTCGTGGTCACGATAGGCGACGTAGCCCTCGCTGCCGAGCACTGCCGTCAGAGCGAGCATTAACCCACCACCGAACACCAGCGCGGCCCAGCCGACGAAATCCGACGGCATGGGGATGGCGCGCCCGCCGTCCCCTGCATCCTCGCCCTCGCCCTCACCCTCGCCTCCGCCACCGGCCTCACCACCGGGTTCGCCACCGGGTTCGCCGACGGCTCCGACGACGATGGCGCCTTTCATCCCGAGTGACAGGTGTGGGTCGCAGTGATACTTGGTCACTCCGCTGGACTCGAACGTGTGACTGAACGTGTGGCCGGCTTCGGAGACGAGTTCGGACTCGAAGCTGCCGTCCTCGGGGACGACGTTGTGCTGGCCGCCCTCGCCGGTCCACTCCCAGACGACGGTCGCGCCCGGATCGATCCGAACCGCGGCCGGACCGAACCCGTACGGACCTGGGCCGTTCGGGACGCCGACGTCGACGGTCACCTCGTCGGCGCCGCGCTCGTCGACGGTGCCGTCGTAGTTCTCGACGTCGTCGAACCAGCCCTCGTAATCCGGTTCGTACACCGGACCGACCGAGCCCACGACGATCGCGCCCTTCATCCCGAGCTGCTCGTGGGGCTGACAGACATACTTCGTTATCCCCTCGGACTCGAACGTGTGACTGAACGTGTGACCGGCTTCGGAGACGAGTTCGGACTCGAAGCTGCCGTCCTCGGCGACGACGTTGTGCGAGCCGCCCTCGCCGGTCCACTCCCAGACGACGGTCGCGCCCGGGTCGATCCGAACCGCGGCCGGCCCGAACCCGTACGGGCCTTGGCCGTTCGGGACACCGACTTCGACGGTCACCTCCGACTGGCCGGTTCTATCGACGACGCCTTCGTAGTTGCCGACGCCGTCGAACCACCCGTCGAACTCGCCAGTTGACTGGGCCGCAGCAGGGGCGGCACTACCGAGTGCAGCTCCGCCCATAGCCACGGTACTGGCAGTCAAAAGCCGCCGACGGGTCGTGGTCGGCTCTCTACCCCCGTTCGATACCATACTGCGCCGTTACGCACCCGCTTGTAAAGCGCGCGCGACAGTTCCCACAAACTGAGAACGACCACAGGGCCCTACATCTACCAGGGGTTACCAGCGCGTGTATGTCTCCACGGAGATTGACCATTTTCGCGCTCCTGGCGCTCGTCCCGGTGTGGGTGTACGCGCTCGGCGTGTCCGGTGGACTGCCCGTTGCGCTCGCCTCCTCCATCTGTGTCCTGCTTATCGGGGCCTCCCTCTACCTGATGTTCGCACCGCACGAGGAGCAGGCCGCCGGTGCCACCGAGCCGGGTGGTCTCTGACGGGATGAGCGTCGCTCAGGGCAGCGCAGTCGAGCTCGGGACGTTCCTTCTCGTCGGCCTGCTTGGCGGCGGCCACTGTCTCGGAATGTGCGGCCCACTTGTCACCGCCTACGCGGGCGAGGCAGGCAGCGAACAGGGACGCGTCACGCTCCGGGATGTCCGTCAACAGGCGCTGCTTACCGGCGGTCGGGTCGGCACGTACGCGGCTATCGGCGCTGGACTCGGCGCACTCGGCAGCGCCGCGATTGCCGGTGGCAGCCTCTTCGCCAGTACCGATCTCGTTCGGGGGATCGTCGGCGTCGCTGCCGGCGTCGTCGTCGTCGCAGCGGGCGCTGGCTATCTCCGCGGCCGCCCGCTCGACCCCGGCCGGCTCCCGATCCCGGGCGTCGCGGGCGCGTTCGCGTGGCTTGCGGGCGCCGCCCGCGAACGGGCAGACACGTGGGCACAAGGTCCGCGTATTGCAGTTCTGGGCTCGGTTCACGCGCTCCTCCCGTGTCCGCTGCTCTACCCCGCGTATCTCTACGCGTTCGCCCGTGGCTCACCAACTGGCGGCGCGCTCGCACTGACCGCGCTCGGCATCGGCACCGCCCCGGCGATGGTGGGCTACGCGACCGTGCTCGGCGCCGTCCCCGTCTCCGTCCGGAGCCGGATGCACCGCGTGCTCGGCGCGGCGTTTCTCCTGCTCGGCCTGCTCCCGCTGTTGCACGGGCTCGCACTGCTCGGCGTTCCCGTCCCGCATGTCCAGCTTCCACACTACGCCGAACTCATTCCACGGACTGCGGAGGTGTCGCCATGACGGACGACTGCACTCTCTGTGGCCTGCCGACCCCGGAGCCGCCTGTTCGAGATGACGGCGTCGACGGCGCGTTCTGCTGTCGCGGCTGTCTCGAAGTCGCCCGGACGGTCGACGCTCCAGAGGCCACGGATGCCGCCGACGCCCGTGCCGCGCTCTCGGAAGGGTCGGACGGTGACGACGCCGACGCCGCTGTGTCGGAACTCCCGGCGGACGCCGAGACGACGTATCTGCAGGTCGACGGGATGCACTGTGCCAGCTGTGAGGCGTTCCTCGAGGGGCGGGCGGAGGCGGTCGACGGCGTCGCCGCGGCCGACGCCAATGTTGCCGCCGACGCCATGCGGGTTCGGTACGATTCGGCGACGACCGAGCCGGATGCGGTTGCTGACACCATCGCCGGTGTGGGCTACACCGCAGCCCCGTCAACCGGGGACGGCGACGGGCTCGGCGACGACGACGAGACGATCGGTCGACTGCTCGTCGGTGGCTTCTTCGGAATGATGGCGATGTGCTGGTACGTCCTGTTTCTCTACCCGACGTATTTCGGCCTGCCACCGGAGGCGCTGCTGTTCGACCTGCGCGGCAACGCCGGCCGGTTCCTCATGGCGAACGTCTGGCTCTCGGCGACGGTCGTCCTGGGCTACACCGGGGCGCCGCTGCTGCGTGGGGCCTACGTCGCGATCCGGACCCGCCAGCCGAACATGGACCTGCTCGTCTCGCTCGCAGCGTCGACGGCGTACCTCTACAGCGCGCTCGCACTCGCGCTCGGCAGCATCGAGCTGTATTTCGACGTGACCATCGTGGTCGTGATGGCGGTGACCGTCGGGAGCTACTACGAGCAACGGGTGAAGCGGGGCGCGGTGGGAGCGCTGACTGATCTCACGCGCGACCGGGTCTCGGAGGCGCGGCTCCGGACTTCCGACGGGACGGAGCCCGTCGCTGTCGAGGCTGTCTCCGGCGGCGACGAACTGGTTGTCCGCTCGGGCGAGCGTGTGCCGGTCGATGGGACGGTCGTCGACGGGACTGCCGCCGTCGACGAGTCACTCGTGACGGGGGAATCGCTCCCGGCCCGCCGGGACCGGGGTGACGAGGTTCGCGGCGGAACCGTCGTTTCGGACGGCCGGCTGATCGTTCGTGCGGCGGAGGGAACCCAGCAAACGCTCGACCGCGTGGTGTCGCTGCTCTGGGACGTGCGCGGCGAGGGGACGCCACAGCGACTGGCGGACGCCCTCGCGACGGTGTTCGTCCCGGTGGTGCTCGCACTCGGCGCGCTCGCGTTCGTCGTCCACCTGCTGCTCGGCGCGCCGCCGTCCCTGGCGCTGCTCACCGGGCTCGCGGTACTGGTCGTTTCGTGCCCGTGCGCGCTCGGGCTGGCGACGCCGCTCGCCATGGCCAGCGGCACGCGGGCGCTCCTCGCGGACGACATCGTGCTTACTGACGGCAGTGCAGTCGAGGTCGCCGGCCAGGTCGACACCATCGCACTCGACAAGACCGGTACCCTGACCACCGGCGAGATGGGGCTGCGCGCAGTGGTGCCCGCTGCGGGCACGGACCGGGACACGCTTCTCGGCCGGGCCGCGGCGGTGGAAGCGCAGTCGAGCCATCCGGTTGCCGACGCGGTCGTCGACGCGGCGACAGCTCGCGATGACGGCTCCCCCAGTCCCGACACGACGGTGATCGACTACGAGACTCACCCCGGTCGCGGCGTCTCCGGCCGGGTTGGTGATGGCCCGCGGGTGACCGTCGGTGGGCAGTCGCTGTTCGATGACGCCCATATCCCCGCTGAGCTCCGTCAGCGCTACGAGGCTGCCGAGGCGGACGGAGAGCTCGGCGTCTACGTGGCCTGGGCGGACGCGGTCCGGGGAGTCCTGGTTGCGGGCGACGAGCCACGGGTCGGCTGGCGCGACGCCGTCGAGCAGCTGAGCGAGGAGCGACGTGTCGTCGTGCTCACCGGCGACGACGGCGCGGCGGCCGACCGGTTCCGCGAGGAGCCGGCCATCGACGAGGTGTACGCCGGGCTGCCGCCGGAGGCGAAAACTGAGACGGTCCGCCGGCTCGCCGATTCGGGGACGGTTGCGATGGTCGGCGACGGGAGCAACGACGCGCCGGCGCTCGCCGCCGCCGACCTGGGAATCGCGGTGGCGTCGGGCACCGAACTGGCAGCCGATGCTGCCGACGCCGTCATGGTCGGTCGGGACCTCGCGGCCGTCGACCGGGCGCTCGATACGCTCGCGGCGACGCGCCGCCGCGTTCAGGAGAACCTTGCGTGGGCGTTCCTCTACAACGCGGTGGCGCTCCCGGCGGCGGTGCTCGGCGTCGTGACGCCGCTGATCGCCGCGGTCGCGATGGCCGCATCGAGCCTCCTCGTCGTCGGTAACACCGCTCGACCGCTTCGCGCGGCGCCGGAGACGACGACGGCAGGAGCCGAACCCGAGCACAGCGGTGGGGCCGAACAGCCTGTCAGCCCTGCAGCGGAGTCCGAATCTGCCGGACCGACAGTGACCGATGGCGGCTCCGAGAGCCCGACTCGGGTTCAGGGAGCGACGGGTCCCGACGGTGACGGTTCCCGCACTGACGACGATAGTCCGAATACGGACCCCGACAGTTCGAATTTCCGCGCGCCTGACGGGGGTGATGGAGCGTGAACCGACACGCTCGCTCGCTCCTGGCGTGGTCGCTTCCGGCCCCGCTCAGGACGGCGGTACTCGCTCTCGGTGCGCAGTCAGCGCTCGCACTGGCGTATCTGGGGCTGACTGATGCCGGCCTGGCTGCGCCGCCGACGCTCGTCATTCCGTTCATCTGGGTCACCGTCGCCGCGGTTGCGCTTCGGCATACTGACCGCCCGAGCACGGAACGGGCGACGAGGGCTCTCGCCGCCGGTATCGGTGGGCTCTACGCTCTCGGGCTTGCCTGGCTGGCCGGCGGTATCGGCCCCGCCGTCGGCACGGCGACCGGCCTCAACGTGGTGCTGCTCCCGCCGGGGTGGGGGCCCGTCCTCACGTACAGCGGTGCGAGCGTCTCGCTCGTCCTGTTTCCCTACCGGGTCGCTGGCTACGCCGCGCTCGGCTATCTCGTCTCCCTCGCCGTTCGAGACGTTATCGAGACGGGGTTCGCAGCCGGATTCGGTGGCCTGCTCGCACTCGGCTCCTGTGCGAGCTGTGCGCTCCCGCTCTTTGCGGCGGTCGGGGGCGCGCTCGGCGGTGCTGGGGCCGGCTTCGCTGTGGCCACGGCGGTTACGAGTGGAACGTATCTCCTCGGAACTGCGGCGTACGTCCTCGCGGTCGCGGTGCTCGCGGTCCGACCGACGGTTCGGCTGTAACGACGGCTCGGGGACCGGTCAGCCGGCCGACCGCCTACTCCGCACTGATCCGCCACCCTGCTACCCCGACCAGCAGCAGGTTCCCCCAGAGCCCCGGCTGGAGCAGCGCCAGCAGCCAGGACTCCGAGAGGACGGAGACGAGTAGCTTCAGCCCGTAGGCGTGCAGATGTGCCAGTAACACCGCGAGCACCGGGAGCGACGGCGACCCCCCGCCGCGGAGCTCACGCGGGAGCAGCGCGAGCGCTGCCGGCACGAGTGCGACGAGGTAGTAGGTGTAGGTCTGTGGCGCGAGCAGCGGAACCGCGGCGGCGCCGAACGCGAACGTGGCGGCGTCGTCGCCCCCTCGCCGCACTGCCAGTGCTGCAATCCCGCCAGCGAGCACGACTCTGAGTGCAAGCGCGAACTGGCGACCCACTGCGCTGTCGACGAGATAGAACGGCCGGTAGTACGGCGGAAGCCAGAGCGTCGGCGGGCGGCGTTCGAGCCCGTCGGTGGCGCCCCAGCGGAGCACGTCCAGATAGGTCGCGTTGGTCTCGAGGCCGAAGACGGCGAGTGAGAGTCCCACCAGGGCGAGGCCAGCGGCGATGCCGCCGAGCAGGCGCCGGCGGTCGGTGAGCAGATGCGCCGATGCTGGCGCGTACGGGAGTTTCACCAGCCCGACGAGGGCGGTGAGCGCCCCGCTCAGCACCGCAGCGCGGCGCCTCACCGCAATCCCCGAATCCTCGTCATCAACCACTGTCGGGTCCTCACAACTCGACAGCGCCGCCGCGCCGGCAAAAGAGAGCATCCCGGCGAGGAGGCCGGCAGTCTGGCCGAGTTTCACCGAAAGCAGGAGCGGCTGGAACCCCAGCAGCGCCACCCCAAGCAGGGCCGTCTCGTAGCGCGCTGGCTCGTAGCCTGCGGCCCGCACGAGTGCGTCCACGACGAGGGACGACAGCAGAGAAACCGCCGTCACGCCCGTGAGCGCGAGGAGCCACGCTCGCTGTCGGCGGTGTCGCCACAGCCACCGTGCCACGGTCATTGACACGGGTGCACGCGGCCGCCGCAAAACCGTTTCGGCGCCACGAGCGTGGCTTGTCGGTGTTGATCACTGCGTCCCGCGAAACTGTTTTGAGTATCTCACTACATTAGTGTATGTGAACAGCAGACAGCCAGCTGGGTACGTGCGCGGCGGTCGTGGCAGCGTCGCGCTCGCACGGGCGCTGGCCTCGCAGGTGCATCCAGTGTTCATGCTCCCGCCACTCGCGTGTTCGCTGTTCGGCGCGGCGCTCGCGGGGTCGTTCTCGCTGCAGCTGGCGCTCCTCCACACAGTGGCGGTGTTCGCCGCCGTCTATACCGCCCACCTGAAGGACGGCTACGTGGATTTCCACCGCCGCGACGAGGACGAGGACCACCCGCTGACGGCGCGGGGCTGCCGGCACGCACTCGTCGCCGCGACGACGCTGTTTGCCGTCGCGCTCGTCGGGGTCTGGCTCTTCGGCGGAGTGCTCGCGGCGGCGCTAACACTCCCCACGTGGGTCATCGCCTACCTCCACGCGCCGCAGTTGGACATGACACCGGTGGGCGCGACGGCGGGCTACCCACTGGGGATCGCGCTCGCGCTGCTCGGCGGCTACACGATTCAGATTGGCGCGCTTTCTGCGCTCCCTCTCGCCTTCGCGTTGGTGCTGTTCATCCTGCTGTCCGGAATCAAGCTCGTCGACGACGCGAAAGACCTCGCCTACGACCGCTCGATCGGCAAGCGCACGGTCGCCGTGGTGGTCGGGCGTGCAGCGACGCGCCGTGGGGCGACCGCACTGATGGGCCTGGGCTTGTTTCTCACGCTCGCACTCACCGTCGACGGCGTGTTTCCGCCGAGCGCTGCGCTTGCACCGCTGGTGTTCGCCGCCGTCGCGCTGATCGCGCTCCGGGCCGACGACTCGCTGGCGACGATGCTGCTCGTTCGGGGCTCCTACCTCTTTCTCGCGGCGCTGGTCGTCGCCGTCTGGTTCCGGCCGCTCTCGGGGCTCGGACTCCCAGACATCACCGTACTCGGCCCGTACACGTATCTGGCGACGGAGCTCGCCTTCGGCAGCGTCGCGTTTCTCGCGCTGGCTCGCGTCGGCGCCGTATCTCGGGCGCTGACGACCATCGCGTTGCTCTACCCGGTCGCCTATCTCTGGGACTGGTACACGCTCACGGTGGGCGTGTTCAGCATCCCGATGCGGACCGGCGTCGAACTGCTTGGCATTCCGGTCGAGGAGCATCTGTTCATCGTCGTCGTTCCGGCGGTCGTCCTGGCAATCCACGAGACGGTTGCAGCGCGTCACAACCCGCAGGGGGTTTGATGTGGCTGCCCTGTGAAGGCGACGCTATGAGCACCGAGGAGGCAACCGAACACTGCTACGCCACGGTTCTCGCCCAGCTCGACCCGGCGGAGCGCGAGACGGTGTCGGAGGCGGCGGCGCTGCTTGCCAGCACTGCCGACCGCATCGCGCAGGTCGAGAGCGGAGGTGAGGCCGAGGGGATGGCGGTCGAGCTACGGCGCATCGCCGACGAGCAGGGCCGTATCGAGGAGCTCGCGCTCTCGATCCGGTCCAACTCGAACTGACGACGACTTCTCAGCGGCGACTCAGCCCGACCCGAGATGCTGCCGTGCCCGCCTGGCGACGGCAGACGTAAACGCTGACTCGTCGAGCTGTTCCCTCCCGGCGTCAAGGCGCGCGTACTCCTCCCGGACGATCTCCTCGACGACGCGCTCACACAGCGTCTCGACCGTCACTGTCCAGTCGCGCTCGCGGAGCGTCGTCGCTACCGACTCGAACCGTTCGCTCGTCGCGTACGCCGCCGCCAGTTCTTCAGCGGGCAGATTCAGCGGTGCTGGCTCCTGTTCAACTTCGGAGTTCCGGAGTACCGCACGCCCGCCTCGCTTGTTCCGGACGAGCACACCCGCTGCGGGGCCGTCATACCAGTTCGACGTCGGCATCTCGTAGTCACCGGGATCGAAATCCCGCGCGCGGCGCTCGCGCTCGAACGTGTTCACCGGCTGGAGCCCCAGCCGCTCGAAGATGGCCTGGCCGGCGTCGGGCGGCCGGAACCCACTCTCGCTCCCGGGCCAGACGTCGACGCCGAGGAACGCCGGCAACCGCTCCCAGTCGTAGTCGACCCCTTCGTATCGGGTTGCGACGCCCAAGAGCACCACCGATTCGGGGTCGTCGACGGCGGCCCGCAGCGCGTCCCGGTCGAGGTGCTCCTGGATGTGGCGAACGGCATGTTGGACGGAAAGCGGGAGCTCGTCGGCGTCGTCGTACGCCCGGTCGCCGTCGCCGAACCGGAGCAGTCCCGACGACTGGAGCTGCACCCGCAGCGGCGCGCCGTCGACCCGCTCCAGCAGCCAGAGGTGGCCCGACTCGAACAGCTCCGGGGCGTCCTCGGCAGTCGGCGTCGGAGGGAACGATTTCACGGACGGTGGCTCACTCTTCGTCCTCCTCCTGGTCCTCCTCTTCGTCCCGGCTCGCCAGTCCGCTCAGGTGGCCAGCGGTGTCGACCACCAGTTCCGCGCCAAGCGATGCGGCGTTCTCGCTCCCGGGGAGACAGAACACGGGGGTCCACTCGGCGATGCCGGCGGTCGCGCGCGTCGCGACGACCATCGTGCCGACCTCCTCGTAGGAGCGCTGGCGGAACAGTTCGCCGAAGCCCGGGAGCTCCTTGACGAACAGCTGCTCGGCGGCCTCGACGGTCACGTCGTCGGGCGTCACGCCTGTACCGCCGGTGGTGACGAGAGTGTCTACGTCATCGCGGCCGACGAGGTTGTGAATCACGCTCTGGACGGTGTCGTAGTCGTCGCCCACGAGTTCGCGGGTGGCGAGTTCGTGGCCAGCCTCCTCCAACGTGGCGACGATGCTGTCGCCCGCGGCATCGTCGTCCAGCGTTCGCGAGGAGGAGACCGTCACGACGGCGACGCCGAGGCTCTCTACGTCGTGATGGTGGTGCTCGTGGGTTCCGGGCTCGCCGTGTTCGTGGCCATGGGTGTGGTCGTGTTCGTCGTCGTGGTCGTGTTCGTCGTCGTGGTCGCTCATGTACGTCTCTGAGGCGGGGGGCCACTAAACTCCAGCCGCCATGGAGTTCGGTGGGTGAGTGGGTAGGTTGGAGAACAGTACCGCGGAGTTCCCAGAGACACTTGGACCGCACCGCCGCCGCGGTTGTGGCGTTGCCAGCGCGCGCTCGCCGGCAAAGCCGGCGACGTACGCGACCCGCAACCTGCGGGGATTCTGTGCTGTGCCCGGCACTCTGCGGTCCCAGAGTCAGACCCCACTCCGCGGTGACGTTTCCAGTGCTGTCTGTGGTTCCAACTGTCCAAGCACGCATCGCGGTGTTTTCCGCGACCGCAATTACTGAAACCCGCTCCATAGCACTCCAACCAACTACACCCACCAATTCGCGCCAACCGTTTAGTCAGCCCCCTCCCAACCCAGTCGCGTGAAAACCGTTCAGTTCACCGAACATGGCAGCCGCGAGGTCATCGAGTACGCAGATCGCCCCCAACCAACACCCACGGCCAACGAACTCAAAATCGAGGTCAAAGCCGCGGCGCTCAACCATCTCGACATCTGGACCCGGCGAGGGATGCCCGGCCTCGACCTGGAGATGCCCCACGTCCCCGGGAGCGATGCGGCGGGCGTCGTCGTCGAGGTCGGCGAGAACGTCAGCCGCTTCGACCTCGGCGACCACGTCGCCGTCTCGGCCGGCGTCTCCTGTGGCCACTGTGAGTTCTGTCGCGACGGCGAGGAGTCCATGTGTGTCCGGTACCAGATTATCGGCGAGCACCGCCCAGGGGTCCACAGCGAGTACACGACCGTCCACGAGGACAACCTCGTCCCCGTTCCGGACCACGTTGACTGGGAGGTCGCCGGCTCCGCGTCGCTGGTGTTCCAGACCGCCTGGCGGATGCTCGTCACCCGGGCGGCGCTCTCGCCCACCGATTCCGTGCTCGTGCTCGGCGCCTCCGGCGGCGTCGGGCACGCGGCAGTCCAGATCGCCGACCACGTCGGCGGCGAGGTGTACGCCACCGCCTCCAGCGAGGAGAAACTGGGCTACGCCGCTGACCTCGGCGCCGACCACGGTATCGACTACACCGAGCGCGACTATGCCGACGAGATTCGCGAGCGCACGGGCAAGCGCGGCGTCGACGTCGTCGTCGACCACATCGCGGGCGAGTCGTGGTCGGACTCACTCGCCTCGCTGGCGAGGGGCGGGAAGCTGGTCACTTGCGGCGCCACCGCCGGCGGCCAGCCCCACACCGACGTGAACCGTATCTTCTGGAACCAGCTCTCGGTGCTCGGCTCGACGATGGCCACTCCGGGGGAGGTCGACGACGTGCTCTCGCTGGTCTGGGACGGAACGTTCGAGCCGAAGACCCGAGAGGTGGTGCCGATGTCCGAGGCCGCACGCGCCCACGAGAAACTCGAGAACCGGGAGGGCTTTGGGAAGGTGGTGCTAAAGCCCGATAGTGAGCTCTGAAGAGTCAGACGCCGGCTACGTTCATACGCCCGAGAGCGCAGCAGAGGATGGCGTCAACGCCGAGACTGACGTTCAGGCGGATACTGGGTCCGGCGACGACTACAAGGGAACGGTGTTACTCGCCACCGTCGTGTTCGGGACGCTGGTGATTCCAGGGATTATCTATCTCTATCCGGCGCTGCTGGCCGACCGGGTACCGTTTTTGATGGCGATGCTGGTGCTGCCGTTTGTTCCGGCGGTGCTGTTGGGTGTGGTGGCGGTCTGGTCGATGACGAACCAGTCAGGATAGGTTGGCGACGATATTTCGGGTGTTTTTGGTACGTCTGAATAGCTCGCCGGCGATAGCGCTGTGAAGAGGACCGCGGAGTGTGCTTGGACTCAAGGACCACAGCGTGCCGGACACGAGGTCCGGCACAGCACGGAATCCCCACACCTCGCCGCGCGCTCGCGTCTACACCGCAGGCGAGCGCGCGCTGCCACCCACACCGCGACCCGGCGGCGGTACCGCGAGCACTTGTGGCTACGGAGCGGCAGGCGGTGCGGTCCACGTGTCCAAGCTTCGAGATGTTGTTGCTGTACGGAGCGGTCCAAGCACTCCTGTCGCTCTCTCGAACGACAGTCGCAGGAGAATAGCTACTCTCAGTTCGTACCCTACCGTTCCAGACCCACACCACCGTCGTCAACCGTCACGCCATCAAAGTCCCGTCGCATGGCGATTTCGAACCACGGACACAACCGAAGCTGCCGGTACCACTCCGGATTGTCGTGCAGCAGTTCGTAATCCGCCCAGAGCAGCCCCTCGATCTCGTCGGTGTCTGGATCGAGCGAGATGTCATCCAGCGTGACCTTCAGCACGGCACAGACCTCCCACTCCAGCCCGTCGTTCTCCCAGTAGCGCTTGTACTCGAAGCGGTCAGTTACCCGCAGGTCACTGTACTGGGCCGGGCTAACGCCCAGTTCCTCCTCCAGGCGCTGGCGGGTCGCCTCGACCTGACTCTGTCCGTGTACGGGGTGGGAGGCGACCGTGCCGTCCCAGCGGGTGTCCCAGAGGCGCTTGTTCGCGGCGCGCTGGGCGAGCAGAATCCGCCCCTCGGTGTCGAAGACGAGCGCGGTGAACGCCCGGTGGCGCTGGCCCTCTCCTGTGTGTGCGTCGAGGCGGTTGGCGAGTCCCGTCTCCTCGTCCTGCTCGTCGACGGTGATGACCTGCTGTTCGGCGTTCGGATGGCGCTCGGCTCCCGCGGCGCTCTCCGCCGCGTCGGCGTTCTCGGTGCTCATGGACGAGTACTCGTCCACCACCGATAAGGACGCTTCGGTGCCGACTCCCTACGTCCCCAGTTTCTCGTCCAGAATGAGGCGCGTGGTGCTGTTCTCGACTTCTTCCTGTTCGCGCGCGCGGCCGATGAGTTCGTTGACGGCCCGCGTGTCCACACAGTCGACGACGAGCACGATATCGTCCTCGCCGGAGACCTGCCAGACGAAATCCACCTCCTCCCACTCGGCCAATCGCTCGCCAACCTCGTCGGTGTTGACATCCATCGCGACCGAGATCTCGATCATCGCCTTCACGTTCCCGGTGCGGGTCGTCACCGTGAACCGTTCGATAACGCCGTCTTCGACCATCCCCTCGACGCGGTTGCGCACCGTCCCCTCGCTGGTGCCGACGCGCTCGGCGATCTCTGTGTAGGGGGTTCGTGCGTCCCGCCGGAGAATGCTCAGAATCTCGCGGTCGAGCTCGTCCATACACCCCCATGTGGCCCGTCCGTCATACCGGTTACGAATTTCGTAAGAAACCTTCGAACGACACAGTTATTACCCGTCAGTTGTTCGTATATCGTAATGAGCGCGTATCTCGCGCTGGCCGACGGACGTGTCGTCGAGGGTCACTCGCAGTCCCCCGGCACGGGTCGGGGCGAGCTGGTTTTCACCACCGCCTACACTGGCTACGAGGAGAGCCTGACCGACCCATCATACGCCGAACAGGTGCTGACGTTCTCCTACCCCCTCATCGGGAACTACGGGGTCCGGGAGGAGCGCTTCGAGTCCGATTCCGTCCAGCCACGAATCGCTGTCGCCCGAGAGTTCACTGACGACGTCGCCGACTGGCTGACGGAAGCGGGCGTCCCCGCCATCGACGGCATCGACACGCGTGAACTCGTCACCGCAGTCCGTGAGGAGGGCGCGATGCGTTGCGGCGTCGCCGCCGGCCCGGACGCCACGCCCGAGCAGGCTCGCGAGCAGCTCGACCAGGCCGTCGAGATGAGCGACCACACCGATATCGGCGCGACCGTCAGCGTCTCCGAACCACAGGTGTACCAGGGTAACGGCGCCCGCGTCGCCCTTATCGACTGCGGCGCCAAGCGCTCCATCATCGAGGCGCTGACCGCGCGCAACGCCGAGGTGCACGTCCTCCCCTACGACACGACGCCCGAGGCCGTCGCCGACCTCGACCCCGACCTCCTGTTCATTTCGAACGGCCCGGGCGACCCGGCGAACTTCGAGGCCGCGGGCCAGGTGGTTGACGAGTTCGCGGGCAGGACGCCCGTCGCCGGCATCTGTCTCGGTCAGCAGGTCGTCGCCCGCGCACTGGGTGGGGAGACCGAGAAGATGGAGTTCGGCCACCGCGGCCTGAACCAGCCGGTACGTGACCTCGAAACCGATCGCGTGGTGATGACGACCCAGAACCACGGCTACAGCGTTGCCGACCCGGGCGACCTCGCGGTCACCCAGGTCAACGTCAACGACGGCACCGCCGAGGGGCTGAAGGGCGTCGGTATCGACTGCATCACCCGCCAGTACCACCCCGAAGCCAACCCCGGCCCGCACGACTCGCTCGACTTCTTCGAGGACGTGCTCGCGATGGCCAACGGCGCCGACGCGCCGACGATCGTCGCCGACTGAGCCGGAGCGCGAGTCGGACGACGCGGAGCGCTCGAGGGTTCGCAAGCGGTCAGCGGGATGCGTTCCGGTTCGTTACTGAAACGAGTTTCAGGACACGTTTTAGTCGTCTGCGACGTTACTGGTTCCCATGTCCGATAGCGAAGCAGTTCCTGACAGCTACGTCGCCGTCGCAGATGCCCCAACGCTCCGCGAGGAGGGACGGACAGTTACAAACGCCGAGGGGACTCCCATTGTCGTCTTCTTCCACGAAGGGGAGTTTCGCGCGGTCAACAACCGCTGTCCCCACATGGGGTTCCCGCTGGAGGAGGGAAGCGTCGACGACGGGGTGCTCACCTGCCACTGGCACCACGCGCGGTTCGAACTCTCCTGTGGCGACACGTTCGACCCCTGGGCCGACGACGTGGAGAGCTACCCCGTCGAGATCATCGACGGCACCGTCTACGTCGACCCGGACCCACAGCGGGACGAGCCGCCGACGGTTCACTGGGCCACTCGTCTGGAGGACGGGCTGGAACAGAATCTCCGGCTGGTGCTCGCGAAATCCGCGGTCGGCCTGCTCGGCGCCGGGGTCGCCCCCGTCGAACCGTTCGAGACGGCGGTCGTCTTCGGCACGAAATACCGCGAGGGTGGCTGGAGCTCGGGGCTGACTATCCTGACAGCGCTGGTGAACCGGCTGGACGACCTCGCGGGGAAGGACCGCGAACGAGCGCTCTATCAGGGGCTCGTCCAGGTCGCCAGTGACTGTGCCGACCAGCCGCCGAAGTTCGACCAGGAGGCGTTCGAGGCCACGGACGTGCCGTTCGAACGCCTGGAGTCCTGGTTCCGGGAGAACATCGAGGTGCGGGACGCCGACGGCGCCGAGCGCGTGCTCCGAACCGCCGTGGCATCGGACTGCAGCCCCGAGCAGCTGACCGAGCTGCTGACGGTGGCCGCGACGGACCACCGCTATCTCGACACCGGCCACCGGTTCGACCACCTGAACAAGGCCACCGAGGCGCTGGACCACATCGGCTGGGACCATCCCGAAACGGCCGACGTGCTCGCGTCGCTGGTTCGCGGACTCGCCAACGCTCAGCGCAGTGAGGAGCTCTCCGCCTGGCGCCAGCCCTACGACCTGGCGTCCCGCTGTGCCGAGTCGTTCGACCGGCTGGACGAGATGGTCGCCGAGGGCGCCGGTTCGGAGTGGACCGAGCCCGACGAGTTCACCGACCGGCTCCACAGCGAGGAGCCCGAGCAGGTGTACGACACCCTCGACGAGGCGATTCGCAACGGTGCGAGCGTAGAACAGCTGGCCCGAGCCGTCGCCTTCGCCGCGGGCAAGCGGGTCGCACAGTTCTCGACGGCCAACGAGTTCAACGACTGGAACACGGTCCATCACACGTTCACGTTCGCGAACGCGGTCCACCGGGCTGCCCAGCGCGCCCCTTCAACGCCGCTCTACCGCGGCGTCTACGACGCAGCGACGAACGTTTATCTCGACCGCTTCCTCAACACGCCCGCGGCACCGGTGCCCGGCGTCGACGAGGGTGCCGACCCCGACGAGGAGATCCGGGGGTTGCTCCACTGCTTCGAGATGGAGGGTGAGGTGAACGCGGCCGGCCGGTACGCCGCCAACTTCCTCGATGCCGGCGGCGACCCCGCGCGACTGAAGGCCGAACTCGGCGGCGCGCTGCTGCAGGAGGACACCGGCTTCCACACGTTCCAGGCGCTGGAGGCGGGGCTCCGGCAGTTCGACCTGCGGGACGATCCGGAGGAGCAACGCGTGCTCGCCACCGCAGTCGCGCGCTATCTCGCTGCCCACTATCCGACCCGGCGGGAGCGCGAGCAGACGTTCTCCATCGCCTCACGGCTCCACCGTGGCGAGCGGATTCACGAGGATGGTGGCGGCGCGGAAGCAGCGGCCGACGACGACTGAGTGCGTCGGCTGGCTGCTGCCGACGCACGCGCCAACGCAAGTTTCATTCGATACTCAGTGGTTTGCAGGTAACTGCCGATGCTCGTCCTGTCCTGGCGTGGGCCGCCCTTCGCGGTGCTGTTTTGCCCGTGGACTCCTCACGCCCCCTATGGTCGCACTCATCGAACTCGTCATCGGGCTCTTCCTCGTCGCGCTCGTGCTGCTCGAACTCACCGGCAAGACGGATTTCCTCGGCCGGCGGAAACTCGAGGAGTTCGTCGAGCGCCAGGAGCGAGAGGGCCCGTACGAGCGGGAGGAGGAAGAAGACGACGACGGGCCGCGGTTCTGAGCGAACGGTCGAGGGACGACAGGACCGCCAGGAACGGAACAGGCGGCCCCCGCCGCAAGCACATTCAACACACTACAGTCACTCTCTAGCGCATCCCCGAACGGCCGACCTGATGGGTCGGTCCCGGTACGCCATCGTCGGCGGCGGTCTCGTCGGAGCGAGCGTCGCCACGTCGATGAGCGGCGCGCGCGCACTCGAAGAGCCGGGTCCCTCCGACGCCAACGCGGACGACGGCGGTACGGAGGCCGTTCGTCACCACTCCGGCTACCTCCGTTCCGGGCGATAGGGTTCGGGACCAGTTCATCATCCCGCCACTCGAGACGGAGCTCGTCGAGGGGGCGCTCTGGCGTTGGCGTTGGAGTTCGTCGAGCGCGCCACCGCCAACGGTGTGCGGTTCGAGACGAACACCGAGGTCACGGATATCGATACGGCAGACGAAACGGTGACCCGTCTCGAAACGGATGGCAGCGGGAGGGTCGACCCCGATTACGTCGTCTGTGCGCCAGGGCCGTGGAACCACAGCGTCGCCGCGCTTGCGGGGCTCGACCTCCCGCTCGAACATATGTACTCACCCGTGTTCGCCCTCCAGCTCGACGAGCCGCTGTCGTACACGTTACCGATGCTCAAATCCCACGACTCGGCGCTTCGCTGGGCCGAACGGCTGCTTCCTGTGCTGGCGGAGGCGGAACTGCGAGACGAGTGGGTCGGCCTCGGGACGGACACACCTGACGGGGAACCCATCGTGGGCCGGACCAGCATCGACGGACTCTTTCGCGGTTCGAGGGCTACCGCGACGGGTGGGACGCCGAGGGGTTGGACTGACGGACTGTCTGCTGGCCGTGGGTTCGGCTCCCGCAGAGGCCAGTGGACCACAGGGACACCTGTTGAAGCGGTCGTCGATGGATGCTCGTCGTTGTGTGGGTCGTGATCTCAGTGGGCGCCAGTATATCGGATAATACATGCTCTGAGGCCCCACACAACCTTTTTCACCGGGCTCCGTCTCGGATACATATGACCTACGACGCAGTCGTCTTCGACAACGACGGCGTCCTCGTGGACACGACGGCGTACGATGTCCTCCACGAGGCAGCCTGGCAGGCGTTCGACGAGGCCGGTGTTGAGGACCCCGACCCCGAGCATGTTGAGGAGATCGTCGTCGGCGTCACCCCCGAGTCGCTCTCGGCGGTCTGTGACGCCTACGACCTCTCGATCGAGGAGTTCTGGCGCATCCGTGATCGCACCTCTCACGAGGCCCAGCGGGAGTACGTCCAGTCGGGCGGGAAACCGCTGTTCGAAGACGTGCCGACGCTCTCGGATCTCGACCTTCCGATGGGAGTCGTGAGCTCGAACCAGCAGGAGACGGTGGATTTCCTGCTCGACCACTTCGGCGTCTCGGAGCTGTTCGACACGGCCTACGGTCGGCAACCGACGATGGCCGACCTGCGACGCAAGAAGCCCGACCCGTATTTCATCGAGCGCGCGCTCGTGGATCTGGATGCCGAGGACGCGCTTTACGTCGGGGATCGGGAGGACGACATCACGGCAGCGGTGAACGCTGGTATCGACTCGGCGTTCATTCGCCGACCCCACAGGCGGCATCACGAGCTGTCGGTTCGGCCGACCCACGTCGTCGATGACCTGCACGACGTGCGTGGGATTGTTCGGTAGTTCGGTTTTCTGTGGAATAGGGTAGTGGGTTGGCTTACGGTGGGGTTCGGGGTCCGGCCGCGGAAACTATTGTGATGACGACTACTTCTGGGACCGCTTCTCCAGGGACGACCGCGGAGTTCCCCTGACCAATCGTCCCGCACCGCCTTCTGCCCAGCGGCCGCAACTGCTTGCGGCGCCGTCGCCGCTCGCGTTTCGGAGGGGGTTGCCGCTCACGCTGTTCGCGTTTTCCCACCTCGGTTCCTCCCAACTGACCCCGAATTAGCGGAACCGTTAGGCCACCAGAACCCTTACAGTCACTAATGAGCGAAACCGAGCCCGAAACCAGATCCGAGCAAGAATGGCGCGAAGAACTGAGCGACGAGGAGTACGAGATCCTGCGCGAGCGCGGCACCGAGGCCAGGTTCAGCGGCGAGCACGTCGACCGGAGCGACGACGGTATCTACCGCTGCAAGGGCTGTGGCGAGGTGCTGTTCGACTCCGAGACCAAGTACGAATCCGGCTGTGGCTGGCCCAGCTTCTACGCTGCCGAGAACGACGCCGTCGATACTCGTCAGGACGACCGCCACGGTATGTCCCGCATCGAGGTCGTCTGTGCCAACTGCGAGGGCCACCTTGGCCACGTGTTCGACGACGGCCCTGAACCGACGGGGAAGCGGTTCTGCATCAACTCGGTTGCGCTGGCGTTCGACGACGAGTAAGCTCGACCCCGAGAAGGAGCCACGACACGAGTGCTTTTGACGCGGGCGGGGAAACCGGCGGCCATGACCGACCCGACACTGCTGGTTACCCATACCGTCCCGCCTGAAACCGCCGAAGACCTTTTCGAAGCACTGGCGAAGGAGCTTCCAGACGCGGAGATCCTGTCCGCGGCGACGCCCGAGGAGACCGATGAACGCCTCGACCGGGCCGACGCGCTCGTCACCGGCCGACTCGACGCCGACCTGCTCACCCGGGCGGACGTGCAGTGGGTTCAGGCGCTCTCGGCCGGCGTCGACAGCTACCCGCGGGAGGCGATGGCGGAGGCCGGTATCGTGCTCACGAACGCCTCGGGAGTCCACGCCGAACCAATCGGCGAGCAGGTGCTTGGCGCCATGCTCAGCTTCGAGCGGCGGTTCTTGGAGTCCCAGCACAACAAGGAGCGCAACAGCTGGGAGCGCGTCGAGGGCGGCGAACTGAAAGGGAAAACCCTCGGCATCGTCGGCGTCGGTTCGATCGGCAGCCGCGTCGCCGAACTCGGCTCGGCGTTCGGGATGGAGGTGCTCGGCACGAAACGGAACCCGGAGACTATGCCCGACGCCGTGGACGAGGCGTTCGGCACCGACGGCTACACCGAACTCTGCCAGCGCGCGGACTATCTCGTGCTCGCCTGTCCGCTATCCGAGGAAACCGAGGGGCTCATCGGGAGCGCCGAGTTCCGCCTGCTCTCCCGTGACGCCGTCCTCGTCAATATTGCCCGCGGCGCCGTCGCCGACGAGGCGGCGCTGACCCGTGCGCTCCAGTACGGCCAGATCCGCGGGGCCGCACTCGACGTGTTCGAGACCGAACCGCTTCCCGCGGACTCGCCGCTCTGGGACCTCTCGAACGTGCTGCTGACCCCGCATATGGCGGGCTCGACGCCGAAGAAAGCCGGCCGCTGGGCCGAGATAATCGGGGAGAACTACCGCCGCTTCGGCACCGACGAACCCTACGTCAACCGGGTTCTCTAAGCCGGCGCGACGGGCTACCGTCCCGCCGGGTCCTGAATCTACATATTTCGGTTGTGTTGGTCCCGAGCGATTAGGGAACCGGGTCAGGTGGGAGACGAACTCGTCGACTCCTCAGTCGTCGGGAGCGGGCGCGTCGACCGAGAATGGGTGGAGATCATCGAGGACCGCGAACTGGACCGAACGTTTAGGCACGCGCGACCCCTATTTTCGGGTATGGGAACTGCAAGTCAGGTCGTCATATCCTACCCGGAGGAGCTCAGCGACTGGGGCCGTGACCAGCTAACCGCCGACCGCTACGTCGGCTATCTCCGGAAGACGCTCGGCGATGTCGCCGTCGGCGACGAGTTCGAGGAGTTCGTCGACGTGGGCTGCTGTGGCGACTCGCTGGACGTGTCGCTCCGCATCGAGGAAACGGACGGTGAGAGGGTCGGCCCCGAGACGGAAGTCGAGTTCACGACCCGCGACGCGCCGATTGAGGGCGGGTGGTTGGTGCAAAGCGAAGCAGCCTGTCCGAGGTAGCCGGACGCGTAGAGTGAGGCGGCCGGCGCAGGTCGGCCGGACGCGTAGAGTGAGGCGGCCGGCGCAGGTCGGCCGGACGCGTAGAGTGAGGCGGCCGGCGGAAGCGACTAACAGCCGTGTCAGGGCAGATACCGGACGCTGACCAGCCCGGGCTCCGACCGAATTTCTACCCGGTTCACGCCCAGTCGAGCCGCCCGCGAGAGCGCTGCCTCGCGGTCGTCGAGCACGTCCTGCACGGCGGCCTCGGTCTCCTCCTCCGGGACAGAGATGACGTGGAGCTCCCCGATTCCCGCGCGCTCTTTCCGGGTGAGTTCCCCGACCTCCTGGCTCTCGGCAATTTCGCGTTCCTGGGTCGTCGGCGGCTCCCGGCTCTCCTCCAGAGTTAGCGGGCGGCGCTCGTCCACCTCGACGAGTTCGGCGGTCACGTCCAGCGGCGGTTCAGGAGCGACGGTGCCCTCGATGACGTCCTCCTGCTCGACGCCGGGGTTCGAGGAGAGCGTGTGAACCTGCCCGCTGTCGACGTTTTTCAGCACTGCACTCTCGTCGTCTGCGTGGGTAACGAGGAAAACGCCCTCGGTCCCGCCCTCGATATCGCTCATACGCGAACTGGGCGCCCGAGGGGTTTCGGGATTTCGCTCTCCTCGGGGGTTAGCCCATCGCGCTGGACGGCTGGCCATCACCGTCGCAGCCCACTGCGCTGGACGGCTGGCCGTCACCGACTCAGCTTACCCACCGCTGCACGGCGGCGATGACCCCGACAGGAACGAGTGCGATCAGCGGCGACGCGATCGGTGGGAGTGCGTAGAGTGCAGCGACTACCGGCGCGAACACGCCGCTGGGTTGCGGTCTCGTCATCGTCTCGCCATCCAGCACGAACGTCTCGGGCATCGACGCGATGGCGACGAGGTAGAGCGAGAGAAGGAACGCGTAGCCGCCGACCGCCAGCAGCGGCTCGTAGGCTGGCGAGCCCACCTCGCCCTTCCGGCGCGCTCGCGCGACCAGTAGCACCGGCGCGACTACGGGCAGCACCGAGAGCAGGCCGATGAGTGCGACGAACGAACGCGAGAGCGTGAGGCTCCCCCCCTGCATGCCGGCGGTCCGCCCGAAGACGACGACCACCGCGAGTGCGAACACGAGCGCAAGCAGACCGGCGGCGAGGCCCCCAACAACCACGTACGTTTTGAACAGCTTCGACTCGCTTCGCGTGAAGGCGTAGGGGAACGCGCCGAACAGGCCGCGGTAGCCGTCTCCCATCGGCTGTGTTTCGCGGTGGGGATGGTTAAACGCCCCGAGCCAGCGCCGTCGCGCAGACGCTCTACGACCGCCGGGTGTGGGTGTCAGCCTCGCTGTCAGGGGGATGCTCTCCTCGCCGAACCGCTCGAGCTTCTTGCCGAGTCGTCGTCCAGCTGTCGGAACTGTCTTAGCTTGGTACCGGGGCTACTCTCGTTATCGTACAACCGCGATTCGCTATCGCAGTATCCAGTTTATTAGCCGTTCTCAGAAGCTACTTCCCCCTCCCGGCCCGCCCTCCGCTATGCGCATCGACATCGCCAACGCGCTCGGGGGCGAGCCTGCACTCGACCGCGAGGCGCTCGACGAGTTGGACGCGGAGGTGGCGGCCGTCCACGACCGTATCACCACGGGGATGGAGACCGACGAGTTCGGCTACGCCGCGCTCAACCTGCCCGAACGAACCGATACTGACGAGATTCGTGCTGCAGTGGCGCCGTTCGAGGACAGCGAGACGGTGCTCACGGTCGGCATCGGCGGGAGCGCCCTCGGCGCCGCAACCATCGCGAACGCGCTCGAGAGTGAGACAGCCGCGTACTTCCTCGACAACGTCGACCCCGAGCAGACGACGCGCCTGCTCGATTCCCTCGACCTCTCGCGGACCGCCGTCAACGTCGTCTCGAAATCCGGGACGACCGCGGAGACGCTGGCGAACTTCCTGGTCGTCCGGGAGGCGATGCAGCGCGAGGGCGTCGACTGGACCGAGCGCACTGTCGTCACCACCGGATCCGAGGGGAACCTTCGGAACCTTGCTGAAAAACACGACCTGCCCGCCCTTCCCGTCCCGGAAGGCGTCCCGGGCCGCTTCGCCGCGCTCTCGACGGTCGGGCTTGCTTGTGCGGCCATCCAGGGCCACGACATCGACGCCGTGCTCGCTGGCGCCGCCGCGGAGCGAGACCGGCTCTCGGGCTCGCTCTACGACGCCCCCGCCTACGCCTACGGCGCGGTGAGCTACGCGCTGGCCGAGCGCGGCGCGGCGACGAACGCGTTCATGCCCTACGCCGAGTCCCTGGAGACGTTCGCGGAGTGGTTCGCCCAGCTCTGGGCCGAGAGTCTCGGGAAGGACGGCCAGGGCCAGACGCCCGCCCGCGCACTCGGCGCGACGGACCAGCACTCCCAGCTCCAGCTCTACCGGGCTGGCCCGCGGGACAAACTCGTCACGCTCGTGCGCCCGACCGAGCGCGCGGACCGGGATATTCCCGAGACGGAGCTTTCGGGGCTCTCGTACCTCGGGGGCTCCTCGCTCGGCACGCTGCTCGACGCGGAGCTCGACGCGACGGAGGCGAGCCTGGCGGCTGCGGACTGCCCGAACGTCCGGGTGGAGATCGACCGCGTCGACGAGCGAGGACTCGGCGAACTGCTGTTCGGGATGGAAGCGGCCTGCATCTGTTACGGCGAACTCGCCGGGCTCTCGACGTTCACCCAGCCCGCTGTCGAGTGGGGGAAGAAGGCGGCGCGCGGCCTGCTCGGCGGCGGCGAGTTCGCGGAGTCCGAGCAGGTCCGGGACCGAGCGCAGCTCCTCGTGGAGTAGGCGCGACCGTTACGGATATCCCCGACGGCCGACTTCGTTCCGTATGAGCCAGCCGTCGACGGCGTCGGATTCGCGGCTTCTGGGCACGGTGCAGGCGTGTATTCTCTTCGTCGGCGGGATCGTGGGCGCGAGCTTCGCCGTTGGCGCGTGGGAGGCGCTCGCGGCGCCCATCGGCGTCGCCGCCGGGACCACGGCGTTCCAGCTCGCACAGACCGCCTTCCAGTTCGCGGGGTTCGTCGCGCCGGCGCTACTGTTCGTCGCCGCTGCGGGCGACCGGTCGCTGCTCCCTGCCGACGCGCCGGACCGCCGGGAACTCGCGCTCGCCATCGGCGGCCTCGTGCTCCTCTACGTGCTCCAGTACGGACTGCTCGCGGCGCTCGGCGCCCTCGGAATCGCGCCCGTCCAGAACCGCGCGATCGACCCGGAGAGCCACCAGCCGGTCTACTTCCTCTGGATGGTTCTGTTCTCCGTTCTCGTCGTCGGGCCCGCCGAGGAACTGCTGTTCCGCGGGGCGATCCAGGGGCTACTGAAGCGTGCTTGGGGCGCGTGGCCGGCCATCGTCGGTGCGAGTGCGCTGTTCGGGCTGTTGCACTACTCGGTCGGCTCGGGGTCGGTGATGGGTGCGCTCGCCTACGTGCTCATCGCGTTCCTGCTCGGGTCGGTGCTTGGCGTGCTGTACGAGCGAACGGGGAACCTGGTCGTTCCGACGCTCGCACATGGCGGGTTCAACGCCGTCGCGTTCGCGATTCAGTATCTCGCTGTGACGGGTTGATTCCGTGTCGTTTGATAGTGATTACTGCGAGTCTGTCCCGCCGTGACCATCCGTGTCGGTGAGGGGAGCCCCTGAACCGGCGGCTTTCGACACCGTCGATGACACTATTCGCAGTAATCACTATCAGTCCCGCCCAACCACACGGCACCGGCCACAGCCTCCCCAGCCGATTCGCTCCTTTTACTCACACATCCCTCGCGCCGGGTCGCGTACGGACGCAGCGAGGCCCCCGAGCCGAGCGGGCAGGGCTTACCTGTGTTGTTGACCCTCTTTCGAGCGCTAGTTAATTCTCAAAACCTGCCGAATAGAGCCACCGCTTCCGACACCCATCGTCCCTGTGAATCAAGACACCGCAAAACTCGCTGATACCGGTGCTTAAGCCGGGTTCTTCCGCGAGAGATCGCTCCCGCAGATCGGACAGCGCTCGCGGTCTTCGTCGAACTCCCGACCACAACCAACACACTGGAACGTCCACTCGCGTTCCTCTTCGATGCCCTCGCGGGCGATTACCTGCACGTCGATGCCGAGTTTCTCGGCGACGTTCTGCATCGCGTAGTCGTCAGTGACCAGCGTCGCATCGAGTTCGAAGGCGGCGGCGAGGAGCCGCGTATCGGTGTCTGACAGCTCCCCGGCGTCGCCGGTCTCCCCGGCGGCGCGGCGAACGCGGTTCACCGTCTCCTCTGCGGGGAGGTGGATCTCCATGCCGGCGCCCTCCATCGCGTCGAAGCGATAGGCGTGCTCGTCCTCCAGTTCCTCCTGGACGAGCGGGATGGAGACCGCGTCGGCATCGCTGTGGTACTCGTGGATAAACGCGGACGTGTCGAGGACCTCCATCTACCGACGGATGACGATGTAGTCTTTCACGGCCTGCACCCGGGAGACGGGGACCCGGAACCGGCCGCCTTCGTCGCGCTCGAAGTTGATCTTCCCTCGAGGTGTGTCCTCGTTGGGCGAGACCAGCAGGTCGTGAAGCTCGCCCGTTTTGAGGTCCATCGTGATGTTGTACAGCATGCCCAGCTCCGTGCCGTCTGAGCCCATGACTGCTTTCCCCGAGAGATTCTCGGCGAGTATATCGGCCATACCCCGTTGAACAGCGTGCTACCAAATAAACGCCACGGGGATATCTCCGTGAGTGTGCCCCAACTGACCGCGGCGCGCATAGCCAGTCACGGCGAGCGACCGACCGCAGCCTCGTGCTCCGATGACGGAGACGACGTCGTGACTATCTGAACCGCCGCGGACTCGGCTCGGCGGCCACAGAACCTCGCCGCGGTCTCATGCGGGAGTCGAAACAGGTAACTGCCGTCCCCGATAAAATTCTGAGAAGAGAGTTCTCTCGGTGATTTTCGATGCCTGACGCCAACTCAGACGCTGATGCAGACGCCTCCCGCGAGTCGCTCCGAACGCCGATCGTCGCCGTCCTCGGCCACGTCGACCACGGGAAGACGAGCTTGCTCGACAAGATCCGCGGCTCCGCCGTCTCCGAAGGCGAGGCCGGCGCGATCACCCAGCATATCGGGGCCACGGCAGTCCCGCTGGAGACGGTCTCGTCGATGGCTGGCGAACTCGTGCTGGCTGACGACTTCGACCTCCCCGGGCTGCTGTTTATCGACACGCCGGGCCACCACTCGTTCTCGACGCTGCGGGCCCGCGGCGGCGCGCTCGCCGACATCGCGGTGCTCGTCATCGACGTGAACGACGGGTTCCAGCCCCAGACAGAGGAGGCGCTGGACATCCTCCGGCGCACCGGCACCCCGTTCGTCGTCGCCGCGAACAAGATCGACACGACGCCCGGCTGGAACCCCCAGCCCGATGCGCCCGTCGAGGTGACCTACGAGGCCCAGTCCGAGCGCGCCCGCGGGATGCTCGACGAGAACCTCTACGAGATCATCGGCCAGCTCTCCGATGCGGGGTTCTCGGCGGACCTCTACTGGCGCGTCCAGAACTTCCAGGGAAATATCGGTGTCGTCCCAATCTCGGCGATGACCGGCGAGGGGATCCCCGACCTGCTCGCGGTGCTGATGGGGCTCTCCCAGCGCTATATGAAAGAGGAGATGGAGATCGACCTCTCCGGCCCCGGGAAGGGGACGGTGCTGGAAGTGAAAGACGAGAAAGGGTTCGGCGCCACCATCGACGTGGTGCTCTACGACGGCACCGTCGAGGAGGGCGACAGCGTCGTCGTCGGCGGCGTCGAGGGACCGATCGTCACGGAGGCCCGTGCCCTGCTGCGGCCGCAGGCGCTCTCGGAGATCCGCACCGAAAAGCAGTTCGAGCGCCTCGACAAGGTCCAGGCGGCCTCGGGAGTGAAGCTGGCGGCGCCGGACCTCGACGACGCGATGGCCGGCGCGCCGGTCCGAGTCGTCCGTGGGCGCCCGCTCGAGGACGTCATCGAGGAGGTCGAACAGGAGCTCTCGGAGATCGAGGTCGACACGCAAGAGCAGGGCGTCGTCGTCAAGGCCGACACGCTCGGCAGCCTCGAGGCGATGGCCAACGCGCTTCAGGAGACCGAGATCCCCATCCTCCGGGCCGAGGTGGGCGACATCGCGCCGCGGGACGTTGCCGTCGCGAGCACCGCCAACGAGGAGGAGAACCGCGTCATCCTCGGGTTCAACGTCGACACGCTCGCCGACGCCGAGCGCGAACTCGAACGGCACGACGTGAAGCTGTTCAGCCACGACGTCATCTACCAGCTCGTCGAGGATTACGATGAGTTCGTCGAGGAGCTCCAGCGCGAGCAGCAGGAGACGGTGCTCGATAAGATTCACCGGCCCGCCCGGTTCCGGATTCTGGAGGACCACACGTTCCGCCAGAACAACCCGGCGGTCGTCGGCGTCGAGATTCTCGCCGGCACGATCCAGAACAACCGCCGCGTGGCGAAGTTCGAGGACGGCGAGAAGGTCCGCGTCGGCGAGCTCTCGGGGATGCAGGAGCAGAGCGAGGACGTGAGCGAGGCCCGCGCGGGCAGTCGCGTCAGCGTCGCCATCGACGGGCCGACCGTGGGTCGGCAGATCGAGGAAGGCGACGAACTCTGGATCGATCTCCCCGAGAAACACGCCAAGATCCTGGAACAGGAGCTGAAAGAGGAGATTCCCGCCGACGAGCGGGAGGCGCTGAACGCGTATCTGGACAAGATGCGGAATCGGGACCCGTTCTGGGGGAAGTAGGCGTCTGAGTAGCCAAACTCTACACAGATTCGAGGGTTTTAGCCGACGGTCGGGGTCAAACCCGCCAGACGAATCCGACGGACACCACCTCCAAAGGGTCCCCCGACAAAATCACAGAGCCGCGAGCACGAGCAGGTCGTCGATGACCTTCTCCATCCGGTCGACGGCTCGCTCCGCCCGCTGGATGTTCTCGTCTTCGTCGCCCTCCACGAGTTCGAGCGGGCCCTAGAGCACGTACAGCGGATCTGCAGGTCGGGGCTCACGATAGCGGTGAAGCTGTCGAGCGTTCGTTCTGTCGGCGGAGCTATTCGTGGTCGTGCCGGCGCTGGAGTGCGTAGCCTACCCACCGGCTCATCAGCTCTACCAGCGTCACGTGCCAGGCCGAGAACGGCTCTGCCCGGGGCTCAGTGTCGTAAAAACAGAACGTGCCGTACACCTCGCCCTCGACGAAAACCGGGGCACCGAGGTAACTGGCGATTCCCCACTCCTCGTAGCCGTCGCGGTCAGTCTCTTCGATGGCGTCTGTCCCGATATCGCTGAGCACGAGCGTCTGCTCGTCGGTCGCGACCAGTTCGCAGTTGGTCTCCGAGAGCGGCACGATCTCGTCCGCCTGGATCGTATCGTCCTCGGTGTGGACGACCTCGAAGACGTACTCTTCCTCCTCGATTCGGGAGAGCGTCCCGTAGTCGACGTCGAGTTCGTTCCGGCCGAGCATGAGCAGCGCACGAACCCGCTCCTCGAAGGAGCGGTCGGTGTCCGAGATCACGTCGTACACCCCCCTGAGCATACGCTCGCGGCTCTGGGTCGCTTCATGCTGCGCCCGACGTTCGCTGATGTCCCGGCCGAGCGCGGCGACGGTGCCGTCCTCGAGCCCAGCGAGGTCGAACTCGTAGGGACAGACGCTTCCGTCGGCGAGCCGGAGGGTTGCCTCGATTGTCGCCTTCCCGGACGCTCTGGCCGTTTCGACGCCTGCACCGACCGTGTCACCGTCCTCGTCGACGAACAGGTCGGCGGCAGCGTACTCCGAGAGCCGTTGATCGTCGACACCCGTCAGTTCCGAGACGGTGTCGTTCCACTCCCAGAGCGTTCCCGTTTCATCGACGACGAAGTACGGGTCGCTGACGGCTTCCAGCGCGGCGCTCGCGGTCGACAGCGTCACGAGTGGTCACCCTGGTTCGGTCTCGAGGTATCAGCGACGGCTGCACGGGAGGAGTCGGTGAAAACACCGTGTGGACCGTCTTGCGCCGCCATCGTGCTAGCGTGCCGTCGGAACGGGGTTCTCGCCAACGGCGTGCATCATCTGTGCTGCGGCACTCGCCGCGAGTCCCTGTGCCACCTCGTCTCGGTCGGCGTCGTCGAGGCCGGCCTCCAGATCCTCCGCGTCGGGCGTGAAGCCGGCGCTCACGGGATGGCCCGCGGGCGGTCGAACGGCGACCGTCGCCTGCGGGCCGTTGGTCCCGTAGGAGAGCTCCGAACCGACAACGTAGCCTTCCGGCAGATAGGACTCAGTTCGAGAAACGATGCCCGCGACGGCGCGTCGCAGGCCCTGTTTCTGATCCGCTGAGAGCTCGACGTCGTTCGATCGCCGACCCCCACCGACGACGCCGGCGCTCCCTGCGTAGTTAGTTCCATTCATCTTAACCCATTTTCGCGGTATCCACGGATAAACCCACCGCCCTCTGTGTGTCGGTTTCACACGGTCTGTCGGGGGCATGTCATCGGCTGAGGCGCCGGTATTCGGAAAAATCGCGTTACAGTACCGGCTCGCTCTCGCCGTAGGCCGCGAGTACGACCACGCAGGTGTGCTCACCGGGCGTCGCCTCGGCCGACTCGACCAGCGTCTCCTCGTGGTCGAACGCCCAGTCGCGAAGCTCCCGACCGGCGTCGAGTCCGCGTTCCAGCTGTCGGATTATCTCGGCCTCGCTCTCGGCGTCGGCCTCGTAGAACAGCCCCGGCCCCGGACCGGTCGTCCAACCGACGCCGGCGGCGACGGTTTCGGGGCCGACCGCGGTGGCTGTCGCCTGGACGACGTTGAGTCGGTTGCCCGCCGGGCCGAGGTCGGGCGCCCGCTCGACCCGGACCACCTCGGCCTCGGCGGGGACGACTGAGGAGATGGGGACGAGGTTGTAGTTGTGGAGGTTCACGTCCGCGAGAGCGGCGTCGTAGGCGGCCTTCTCGGTCGGGCCGGTCCCGGCGCCGCAAACGACGTGGATGATGCTCATATCCGATATCGGCGCGCTGCGGAGAAAGGGGCTCCGGAACGAGGGTCGGTAGTGGATCGACGGCTGTGGAGGCTCCCGGTAGACGGCCGGGGACAGTCGGGATCCCGTTTGTGGCGTGACCCTTCCTCTACGGGGTGCTCATACTGCCGGACAGAAGTAAATACAGACTCGCCCACCAGTCTCTAACCATCACACGAGGTGACGGCCGATTCACGGTGAGCGATGGTTGCATCGTTCTGTCCGGCAGTATCAGTGAGGGAGAAACAGAACGAGCACAGCCGTCCGCTGACTTCGTGAACCACTCCCTATCTCGACGTTCACCCGGTCTGGTTGTCCGATTCGGGCGTCGTGGTACTGCCGGCCTCTTTCGCAGCGGTCTCATCGTCCGTTGTTCCGGTGCCGTCAGGTTCGCCTGTCGATCCGGTCCCGGATTCTGGATCGCCCACAGCCCCGTCGTCAGTTGTCGTTTCGTTCGTCGTCTCGTTTACCGTCGTTTCGTTCACTGCCGTTTCGTTCCCGATCGTTTCGTTCACTGCCGTTTCGTT
>NZ_JAZKRY010000008.1:0-51822 GCF_036626355.1 Halolamina sp.
ACCGGTTCGGAGTTGTCCGGCGAATACACTACCATCTGCCCTTTCTCCATATACGGCACCTTCTGGGCCAACTCTGTCGGGATGTTCACCGACGAAATCGCGTCCTCGTCGCCGAGGTTCAACACCACCTTCGTGTTCACCTGCTTGAACACCGGCTCCGCGACGTCCTGTGGGTCCTGCGTGATGAGGAACAGGCCGAGACGCTCCTTCCGGCCCTGCTTTGCGGCCTCGGTGAACTTGCTCACGACCTTCTGGGCCTGTACTGTATCCGCCGAGGAGAGGAAGTTGTGCGCCTCGTCCATCCCCAGCACCAGCGGCGTCTCCTTGATACGCTGGCTCTGGGGCGAGTTCGAGAGCTTGTCGTCGACGATGAGCGAGGAGAGCGCGAGCACGAACATCTCCTTGGCCCGCGACGTCGAGAGGTGGTAGGTCGGAACCACCGTCAGCCCGCCCGGTCGGACGAGTTCGTGGTCCAGTTCCGTGATCGGGCGGGCGTCCTGGTCGAAGACGCCCGATGGAATCCCGCGGACCCGGCGCTTGACGGCGTCGTACGTCGCCTCGTGGACCCGACCGGACTCTTCGAGCTCCTCTTTCAGTCCGGGGTCGTCGAGATAGGTGAGGAACTGCTGATACGTGCCCGAGGAACCGAAATCGCTGAAGAAGCGGTTCAACAGCGTCAGTAACGCCGGATACTGGTTGTCGTTGAGCCCGCTCCCGGCGACGAGCCACGGCATATTGTACTCGTCGACGATCGAAAAGGGGATCGTGAAGCGTACCTGCTCGGCGCGGTGGTTCTCGCCGCCGTAGGTCACGCCCGCCTCGACGGGCACCAGCGCGATGGTGTCGTCGTGGCCGCCGTGAGCCACCCCCTCGCGGTCGAGTTTCCGGGCGAACTGGTCGTCCATCGCGGGGTTGTCGTCGTGCATCTGGGCGTACTCGTCCTGTGGGTCGAACTGGACCACGGCGGGCGAGACCGCCCGGCCGTCGTCCATCGGGTAGCTCCGGTCCCCGTCGAGATACTGCCGGAGGACGTTCTTGGAGGCGTGGGTCTTCCCCGACCCGGTGCCGCCGGCGACGAGCGTGTGCCGGAACACCAGCGGGTCGCCGTCGGCGTACTCGTCTTTCACGCGATAGTCGACCGTCGGTGGGCTGGCGGCGGTCCGGACCTTCTCGCCGCCGACGGAGAGATGGCCCAGGAATACGCCGTTACTCGGGATCTTCAGCCCGGTCTTGATCTTCTCCTCGTCTTCCGCCTCGCGCACGAGCGCGCCGGGTTTGGGCACCCGGTCGGTCATCCGCCGTTTCAGTTCGCCGCCCTCATCGTAGACGACAGCGACGGGGTCGAGTTCGGCCATGAACTTGTAGTCGCGCTCCTCGAACCCCTCGCGGCGCATCTGTCGGCGGGCGTGAATCTCTGTCGCGTCATCGGACTGGAACTCCTGGGCGTACTCCAGGGCGGTGATGCGACAGAACAGCGACTCCGAATCGGGGTACGGGACGAGCAGATAGCTCCCGAGCCTGACGGATTCGCGGTTGCCCGTCGTCACGAACGCCCGGAGTGCGGTCTCCTCGCCGTCTTCGGAGACCCGCAGCCCCTGAGAGACGGAGACGGTGCCGAGCCCGCTGTCGGCGCCGGCCGGTTCGGCCGGATAGCGCTCGAACCGCTCCTCGTCTCCGTCCGGCGCCGCGGCGCTGCCCTCGTCGTCCACCCGGTCAGGGTCCGCCGCCCGGTCGTCACCGGCGTACTCTTCGAAATCCCCGAGATCGGTCATATTCGGTGCCACGGTGGCTCCGGGGATACGCCTTTCCCTGCCGAATTGGGTGGCGACCGCCGCCGCAGTCACCACCGCTAAGGCGCTTGCACGCTACGTTCCATCCATGCTTCAAATCCGCGGCCTTGGGGGGGGCACCGCTCTCACTGGCACCATCTTCGAACGGGGCGAGGAGGCGCCCTCGTTCAAGGGCGCGCCCGACGAGGAGGCGGCGTACGTCTGGGTCTGTGACGCCTTCTACGAGGTCGAAAGTGGTGGCACGCCCCTGGAGATCGACGGCGAGGAGATTCGCGTCGCCTTCGAGTCGCCGATGTCACGGGGGTTCGATACGCGCGAGCAAGCCATCGAGGCCGCGAAGGAACACATCCGGACCCAGTTCGCCCGCATCGGTGTCGACGACGTGGCGATCGAGGTGGAAAAGGAAGGACCCGCGTAGGGCTCCGACTTCCGCAAGGATATCATATTTCTTACAAAAATTCGGTTCCGGGAACGCCCATTATCGGGTCGCTCCTATATTCGTACATGAGCGATGCTGCGAGCCGCGGGGGCGGCGACGACGCCGGCAACCGCGGCCTCATCTACCGATACTACCTCTATCGGATCACCACATCCGCAGGGTTCTACCTCCCCGTTTCGGTCGTGATTTTAAAACACAAGGGGTTCGGGCTGGAGTTCATCGGTTTCGCGTACGCTGTCTACGCGCTCGGGACGCTGCTTTCGGAGATTCCGACGGGCTACCTCGGCGACAGGCTCGGCCGCCGGGCCAGCCTGGCGCTTGGCTGTCTGCTCCGGGTGTTCGTCATCGGGCTCTACCCGTTCCTGGAGACCGCTGGGGCGTATCTCGCGATCCATCTCGTCTGGGCCACCGGCCGCTCGTTCCGGTCGGGAACGCAGGACGCCTGGCTCTACGAGGTACTCGAGGCACGCTTCGACGAGTCGGCGTTCGCCCGCGTCGAGAGCCGCGGGAGAATGGCTCGACTGCTCGTCTCCGCGGGTGGCGCCATCGTCGGGAGCCTGCTCTACGGGATGAACCCGGCGTTCCCGTTCGTCGTCAATGCCGGTCTCGCGACGCTGGGGCTCCCGCTGCTGGCGACGTTCCCGGAAATCGCTGGCGCGAACGAGCCCGATGCAGCCGAGCGGTTCACCGTCGGCGACGCGCTCACACTGCTCCGGGTCCAGGCTCGGCGGCCCTCAATCCGGTGGTTCGTCGCCTACGCCGCGCTGTTTCACGCGCTGTTCCTGGTTACGCGCATCTACGAACAACCGGCGTTCGACGAGATCGGGGTGCCGGTTGCCGGATTCGGTCTCCTCTACGCGGGCTTCAAACTCGCGTCGGCGGGCGCAGCGTCGACGGTCGGCCACCTCGAAGCGTCTCTCGGAGTCCGTGGGGTGTTCGCGTTTCTGATACCGCTCTACGGGCTTGCCTACGCCGGGCTCCTGGTACTGCCGGCGCTCGTGATACCCGTGCTTTTCCTCAACCGCGGCCTCAGCACGGTGACTGCGCCGCTTCGCAACCAGTACCTCAACGACCGCCTGGAGAACGTCGGTCGGTCGACGGTGCTCTCCGGGGCGGCGATGGCCCTCGCCCTCGTCGGCGGCGTCGCACGAGTCGTCGCCGGCGCGGCTGCGAGCGGGCTCGATGCGGTCGCGCTGCTGGGCTGGGCCGGCGTCGTCATCGCGCCGCTCGCAACGGTAGCCTGGCTGGCAACCTCGCCGGTGCGGACGGCGGGCACTGACGAGGCGACGACCGGGAGCACAACCGTCGCGGCGACGGACTGAGTCGTGGAGGACGCCGCCGACGAACGGAGGCGACGAGGATTATCGGCGCGGATGAATGGGGCGTCGAGAAATCTCGGAGCCGATACGCTTCGGCGTCGACGAATCTCCGTCGCCGGCTCAGAACCCTTCTTCGGGCCAGCGCACGTCGTCGTAGCTCCGTAGGCGCTCGCTCTGGAACGTCTCCTCGAACTTCCGCCTGATGGAGGTTTTCTCCTCGGCGGATATCTTCGCGAGTTCGTCGGCTTTCTCGATTGCCTCGGGCGGCCCGCGCTGGGTCGCGACCTCGCTCAGGAGCTGCGTGGTGAGGGCCGACCGGGTCTCCAGGTCCCCCGTGACTGCCCGTGGGGCCTCGACCTTGTAGGTCACGTCGTTTCGCGGGTCGTAGAGGTAGCAGAACGTCACCTCGTAGGCCTCCGGGTCGAGCCGGCGTTCGATCCCCATCGCGTCGCCCTCCGCCGACATTGGCTCGTCAGAGGAGCCGCGCGAGACGAACCACGAGGTGAAGGTGAGGTCGTCCTCGTTTCGGGCGGCGGCGGGGTCGGCCGGTCCGTCGGCGGTCGTGCTGCTGGTCGTGCGTTCGGGCTCCGAATCCCGGCGTTCCAGCAGCCGGGTGAACAGCGCGGCGTCGTTGGCCCACGGGACGGCCGCCTTCTCCGAGAGGGTCCGGACGAGGAACCGCGAGGAGGGGTTCTTCACGAAGCCGGCGACGGGAACGCCCCGTTCGACGAACGTCTCCACCAGCCGGACGTAGTTCTCGATAATCGCCTGGGGGCTCGCCTCGCGGGCGGCTTCCGCGAGCACCGTCTCGCGGGAGTCCCAGTTAAACAACCGTTTGGGGTAGAGCGGGCCGTCGAGCAACAGGAGCTCGTCCACCTCGTCGGCGTGCTCCCTGGCGTGGGAGGATTCAGCGAGATAGAGCGCGAGTTCGTGGGTTACCTCGTCGGCGAAGCGGCCCACCTCGGGGACGTGGAGCACCCGGCGGCGGCTGTACCCGTCATCGTAGCGGGTCCAGCCCTGGCTGTAGTTCCGGGTTGCGTCGTTCGTGTGGACCGTCGAGACGAGCGAGCGCGAGCGGTGGAGGTCGAGATCTGTCGGCGCTGCGGCCATCGCTGCCTGCGCCACGTCGAGCAGCAGCCCGTTCTTGAACCCGGTTGGGTTGAGCGTCCCGGCGTCGAGGCCGTGGGTGGTGTCGAACGGCCGGTCCGCGAGCGCGATGTCGTCGATGGCGGCGGCACGCAGCGCCTGCTCGCCGAGGGGCTCGACCACGGGCCGGCCCTCGTCGTAGAGCGGATCGAGCAGCTCCCATGCGCGGGCGGCGTAGTCGTCGTGTTCGGCGTCGTCGACCGTGCCCGCGATGGAGGCGGCGATGCGGGCGATGTTGTCGACGTGAATCGGGTCGAGCGTCACAGCCGTGAGGTGGTCGCCAGGGAGTAAAACCCCCTCGCCGTCGACTCATAGTGAGTACTGCGAGTCTGTCCCGCCGTGACCATCCGTGTCGGTGATGGGAGCCCCTGAACCGGCGGCGTTCGACACCGTCGATGACACGATTCGCCGTAATCACTATCAGTCCCGGCGAGTTGCCCGCCACAGGACCGCGTTCCGCACACCGAAAAGGCAAGTAGGCGGGTGACGAACGCCCGCGTATGGCCACACTCCGGGCGTTCATCACGCAGGTCGTGCAGAGTATCTTCGAAATGGGGCCGAAGTTCGAGCCCGTCGCGACGCAGGACCCGCTCTCGGCGATCTCGATGGCGATGGGTGGCCTGTTCGTCCTCGGCGCGAGCGGCGTCCTCGCCTATCTCACGATCGGCGCCCTCATCGACCTGCTCGGCGCCTCGTCGTCGCCGCGGTAGCGTCTCTTCCATTCTTCGCTCATACTGCCGGACAGAATGATACAACCATCGCTCGCCGTGAATCGGCCGTCAGCTCGTGTGAGAGCCAGAGACTGGTGAGCGAGTCTGTACTGACTTCTGTCCGGCAGTATCAGCGCTCAGTCCGCTCTTCAGCCAGCGCCAGCGCCTCGCCAGCCAGCCCGACCGCTGCCTCCAGATCAGGGCCCAGCGGCGAGCCACAGACGACCCCATCGGCGTGTTCGAGCACCGCGGCCAGTCGGTCAGCCACCTCGTCCACCGTTCCGGCCGCACAGAACGCGTCGACCATCGCCGGCGTCACCAGGTCGAATGCTTCGCGGAACGCCCCCTCGCTGATGCGCTCGCCCACCTCGGTTGCGCGTTCGGCGTCGATGCCATGTCGCCCCAGTACCGGTTCGGGAGCCCCCGCGGTGATGAACGCCACCGGCGGATGCGCGGCCTCGCGAGCGGCCTCGCGCTCGGCTGCGACGCTGACGCTCGCGTACGCGAGGAACTCGAACCCGCCGCGGTGGTCCGGGCGCTCGCCCAGCCCTTCCGCCACGCGGTCACCAGCCCAGGAGAGACCAGCGGGATGGGAGCCGTTGAACAGCAGGCCGTCGGCGTGTTTGGCGGCCATCCGGCACATATGCGGCCCCTCGCCGCCGATGTACACCGGAATCTTCCCGGGCGGCTGGTAGTTCAACCCGGCGTCGTCGGCCTCGAACGCCCCGTCGTGGTCGATGCGTTCGCCGGCCCACAGCTTCTGGGCAGTTTTGAACGTCTCCAGCACCGGACGCAGCCCCCGTTCGTCGGCGTCGACACCGAGATTCCGGAGCGTCGAGGGGTCTCCTGGGCCGATGCCGAACACGGCCCGGCCACCAGACAACTCATCGAGCGTCGCGACCCGCGATGCCAGCGCGACAGGGTGAGTGTCGTGGGGGTTCGCAACGCCGGGGCCCAGGCGGACCGACTCGGTTCGCTCGGCGATGGTCGCGAGCGCCTGAAACGGGTCGCGATTGTTGTAGTGCGTCGAGGTGAACACCGTGTCGAACCCCTCGACCTCGGCGATCTCTGCGAGGTCGGCGAGTCGGCGTATCGGGTGTTCTGGCGTGAGTTCGATGCCCCGTCGGCCGCCGTCGGTGGTCGTATCCATCATCAGTTAGCCCTCGTACTCCCAGCCCCGCAGGGCCTGCCGAACGAAATCCCCGCGCATGTCCCGAAAGAGGTTCTCGCTACTGTCGTGGTCACCGAACTCCCAGTCCCGGACGACGACGACGGGATTGCCGCCGTCGCCCTCACCGGCCACCAGGTTCGCTGCGCCCGCGAGTTCGTCGATGACGCTCTGGACGGTCACCGACAGTTCGTGGCCGTCGCGGTCGGTTTCGCCGCGCCAGTCCCGCGAGGCTGGCATTCCGGCCCAGCCGATGGCGACGCCCCGCTGGCCGTGGCGGAACGGTCGGCCCGAGGTGTCCGTGATGATGACCGCCGGCGACTCGTCGAGGCGTTCGTGGATGCGCTCGGCGGACCGCGAGGGTCGCCGGGGGAGGAGCAGCAGGTCGTGGTCCGGGACGTTCGACCGGTCGATACCGGCGTTTACGCCGACGTGGCCGAACCGGGTCTCGGTGAGGATGAACGGCTCGTCCATCACCACGTCGGTGCTCTCCTCCAGCACCGCCTGGGCGAACCGCGGGTCCTTCTCCTCGCCGGAGAGCGCCGTCAGATTGCGGGCAATCTCGTTGGCCCGCGGACCGGCGGGGAACGCCTCGAGGTCGGCGGTCCGGCCCTCGGCTTTCGAGACGACTGTCGAGGCAACACAGAGCACGTCGTCGGAGCGGAGGTCGACCCGCTCGTCGATCATCGCCGCGAGGTCGTCGCCCTCGCGTATTTCCGGCAGACTCGGTACGGCGAACAGTTCCATGTGTCGGCGTGGGGTACCCCCGGCCAAAAAGACGTGGAATATCGCCGCAGGTGGTGAGAGCTGAGCAACCTTGCGGAGAGAGCTGGTTCGCCCCAAAACCGGAGTAGCCGGAGCGCTCACACCCCGTATGACCCACGTCGTGACCGTCTTCCTCCAGCACGGCGGCGAGATCCTTCTGCTCCAACGGAGCGAGGCCGTTGGCACGTATCGACGTCGCTGGGCCGGGGTCTCGGGCTACGTCGAACCCGAAACCGACGACCCGCGCGAGGACGCCGAACGCGAACTCCGGGAGGAAGTCGGCACGGTCGACGCTGCCCTCCGCCGCGCCGGCGACCCGCTCCACGTTATCGACGACGAGAACGACCGCGAGTGGACCGTCCATCCGTTCCGCTATGACACACCCGACCGCGCGGTGAACCCGAACGAGGAGGTCGCTAACTGGGAGTGGGTGTCGCCGGCGGCGATTCTCGACCGACCCTGCGTCCCCCGACTCTGGGCGACCTACCGTCGCGTCGGGCCGACAGTTGCGGACGTGGCCGGCGACGAGCAGCGCGGCTCGGCAGCGATTTCGGCGAATGCGCTGGCGGTTCTGCGCGATGCGGCCGCGGAGGCAGCACACGCGGATGACCTCGAGGCCCCGGCGTGGCCGAGTCGTGAAGCCGTCCGTGACCTCGCCCGCCGGCTTCGCGACGCTCGATCCGAGATGGCAGTCATCGCGAACCGCGTGAATCGCGTGATGGCGACGAGCGATTGCCTGGATGACCTCGCTGACCGCGCACACGAAACGCTGCTGGCGGCACAGAACGCGGACCAAGCGGCGGCCAGTGAAGCCGCGGCACTGCTCGGCGAGGAGTCAGCAGGGACGCCGACGGTCGTCACGCTGTCGCGCTCCGGGACCGCGCTCGCAGCGATTCGAGAGGCCGGTGCTGCGGTGATCGTTGGCGAGTCGCGGACCGCTTGTGAGGGTATCGATGTGGCCGAGGAACTGGCGGCCGCGGGGCAGTCGGTGACGCTGACCACAGACGCCGCGCTGGCGAGCGTCGTCAGCGGCGACGTCGGGCCGACGCCGGACGCGGCAGTCGTCGGCGCCGATGCGATACTGCCCGACGGCGACGTGGTGAACAAGGTCGGCACCCGCCCGCTCGGGCTCGCCTGCAAGCGAGCGGCGCTCCCGCTCTACGTGGTCGCCGCCCGCGACAAAATCGCCACCGAGGAGCGGGAAGGAAACGTGGAACGGGAGCCGGAAGCGCTCTACGACGGCGATTCCGCCGTGGCCGTCGAGAACCCGGTGTTCGACCGGACGCCGGCCGACTGTGTCTCCGGTGTCGTGACCGAGGACGGCGCGCTCGACGACGCCGAACTCACGGCGGCTGTCCGGACTCACCGCGAGCACGCCGCGGGGGACCAGTAACCCGGAACCGAGACGAACGACTCAAGCGGGACGACGACGAACACTCAGCGGGCGGCAGTGACGACGGTTACCCCCACCGAGCCCCGTGTGACGATGGGTTTTCACCGAGCCGCCCGTTCTTTCACTCCCGAGCGGCGCCGCTGGTCCGCCAGATTCGCTCGTTACGCCTGAACCCGTTCAGGAAGCCCGAGTACGTCGACGGCTGCCGACGCAACCGTCTCCTGTTCGCTCACAGGCGCGTAGACGCCGAGCCGCCAGCCGCTGCGCTGTGCCTGTCGGATGGCACTAACCAGGCCTGAGGCCTCCTCCAGTCGCTGGACCACGTCGTCGACGACGACCCGAGTGTTGGACTCCTTCATCGAGGGCCGCTGCGGCACGTCGACGATGACTTCGGTGTCCTCGACACCCGCCTGCTCGGCGATATCGCGCTCTGCCGCGCGTTCATCCTCGTGGCTCAACTCGACCAGATGGGCGGGCGTGTCCGAGAGCCCTGCCCAGACGGCGCGCTTGAACAGGTCGCGGCCCTCGATTCGCTCGCCCAACTCGGGGACCTGTTCACGGAGCGCAACCAGCAGGTCGTGGTCGGCCATCCGGGCGAACCCGTCGATATCCACGTCGTTCTCGCGGGAGAGCAGCAGTTCGGCGGCGCGTTCGAGCATCGACCCCGCGATGCGGGAGACGTGATGACGGTAGACGATGCCGTTCATCAGCCCACGGGCCAACAGCATCGACTCTGCAGTGTGAACGTTCCCCTCCGCGAGCACGAGTTCGCCGTCGCGGTAGCGCAGCGAGCGCACCAGCCGCCCGTGGTCGATCGAGCCGTACGGCACGCCCGTGTGGTGGGCGTCCCGGACGAGGTAGTCCATCCGGTCGACGTCGAGTTCACCGGAGATCAGTTGGCCGAGGTCGCCCTCGCCCCGGACGAGCGCCGCGACACGGTCGGGCGAGAGGTCGTGTTCGCGGAGGGTCTCGGCGACTGTTGTTCCCTCGAGAATCTTGCCAATCTCGTCGTGGTGCCGGCCGCTACGGCGCATGATGACCTCCTCGGTCTGGTGGCCGTAGGGACCGTGCCCGACGTCGTGCAGGAGCGCCGCCGCGCGGAGATGGGCCGCCCGGTCACCGTCGACGCGGAGGTGGGACAGCGCCTCGCTGGCGAGATGGTAGACGCCGAGAGAGTGCTCGAACCGCGTGTGGGAGGCCGAGGGGTAGACCAGCCGGACCGTCGAGAGCTGCTTGATGTGGCGAAGCCGCTGGACCGTCGGCGTGTCGAGCAGGTCAGCCGCGACGGGCGAGAGCGTCACCCAGTCGTGGACGGAGTCCTTGATCGCGTTCATACTGGGCCACTCGGGGCGAGCCCCAAAACCACCCCGGTGCTCGTCGGGGCAGCCGTCGCCCGCCGCCGAAGGGGACAGGTTCAACTCCGGGCACCCGAAACCCCGGATATGGTCACGTTCCTCGCCGGCGGCACCGGAACGCCGAAACTTCTGTCGGGTGATGGCCCCGTCTTTGCCCGCGATTCCGTCACCGTCGTCGGCAACACCGGCGACGACGTCGAACTCGGCGGCCTGCTCGTCTCGCCTGACCTCGACACCGTGCTGTTCGACGGCGGTGGTGTCCTCAACCGCGAGACCTGGTGGGGCATCGACGGCGACACGCACGAAACCGACGACGAACTGTTCCGGCTGGCCGACGCCGCCGGCCTGGAGGAGGGCCCTCGCTATCTGCCCGAGCAAGCCCAGACCGCCGGCCGAGAGATCGCCCGCTGGCGGCGCTTCTCCGGAATTGCAGAGTTCATGACGATCGGCGACCGCGACCGCGCGGTCCACATCACCCGCACCTCACTCATCGACGAGGGACACAGCCTCACCGAGGCGACCCGTACGCTCGCCGAGGCGTTCGAGCTCGACATCGACCTGTTGCCGATGAGCGACGACCCGGTGGCAACGATCATCCACACCCCCGAGGGAGCGATGCATTTCCAGGAGTACTGGGTCGCCAGGCGCGCGGACCCCCGCGTCGAGGACGTGGAGTTCCGCGGCGCGACCCGAGCCGAGCCGACAGCCCAAACGCTCGAGGCGCTCGCCAAGCCGGTTGTCGTCGGCCCCTCGAACCCCGTCACCTCCGTCGGGCCCATCCGAGCGCTGCCGGGCATCGACCGGGCGCTCCACCGAACACCCGTGGTCGCCGTCTCGCCGTTCGTCGGCGAACAGGCGTTCTCCGGCCCCGCGCCGGAACTCATGCGGGGCATCGGCGCCGACGCCTCCACTGCTGGCGTCGCCGACCTCTACTCCTTCGCCGACGCGTTCGTTCTCGATACCGAGGACGAGACGGAACTGGACCGCCCGGTCGTGCGCACCGACACGGCCATCGACAGGCCAGAAGACGCCGAACGGGTTTCACGTGCCTGTGCGCTCACACTGGCGGCGGTCGGCGACGACGGTACCGCCGCTGATCTCGGTCTCGCTGTCGACGCCATCGCGGTGCTCGACAGTGAGGATATCGACACGAGTCAACTTCCGCCGCTCGGTCCTGAATCAGACCGACCCGACCGCCCTGACCGCGAGGTGGTCTGAGTGTTCAGTCCCCGGCTCGCGCTCGCATCGCTCTCGGGCGAGGCCGACGCGGACTGGGCAGAGTTCGGGGCCGAGTGGGCCGGTGCGGCCTTTCTCGGCGGGATCTGTCTCGACGAACCAACTCGCGAAGCCGCCCGGAAGATGGTTGCCGACCGCGACCGCACCGAGTTCCTCCCGCCGGACCCGAACGCGTTCATCGACGACCAGCTCTCGGCGCTCGCGGACGTGGCTCTCCGCCCCGGCGTGAACGTGCGGTCGACGGCGACGGAACCGGTCCGAGCGGCGGCAGCCGTCGCCGCCACCCACGGCGCGGTACTGGAGATCAATGCCCACTGCCGGCAGGAGGAACTCTGTGCGGCGGGCTGTGGCGAGACGCTGCTCCGGAATCCGGGGCGGCTCGAACGACAGGTCGCTGCGGCGAGCAGTTCGGGCCCCAGGGTGAGCGTCAAGGTCCGAACCGAGCTAACGGGGGTCGACCTCGTCTCGGTCGCCAACCGAATCGAGGCCGCCGGGGCCGACGCGATCCACGTCGACGCGATGGACAGCGAATCTGTCGTTGCCGATATCGCCGACGAAACCGGGCTGTTCGTTATCGCCAATAACGGTGTACGAGACCGCGAAACCGTTCGGGAGTATCTCGAGTACGGCGCCGACGCCGTCAGCGTCGGCCGGCCGAGCGACGACCCGGAGGTGCTGGAGCGCGTCGCTGCTGCCGTCTCGGAGTGGGTTGCGGAGGGCGACCAGGCGGGGGTGGCCGAGCCGTGAGCCGCGAGAGCCCGCGGTCGCCGGCCGAGAACGCCGAACTCGCGCTGCTGCTCGAACTCGCAGGCACCCCGAAACCGGGGAACGTCGACCGCCACCGTGATCTCGAGGAGCTACGTTTCGAGCAGTTCCTCGCTGGCAGCGTCGGCAGCGCCAGTGGGTTGCGGATGGCCGCCGCAGGCGCGCCGCTCGGCCGGGCGTTCGAGCGCTCGGTTGCGGGGATGAGCCGGCAGTCCGGCGGGAACACCCAGTTTGGCTGTCTGCTCCTGCTCACGCCGCTGGTTGCGGCGGCTGCACAGGACGACCTCTCGCCCTCGGGGGTCGAGCGCCGCTGTCGAGCGACGACGGTCGACGACGCCGTCGCGTTCTACCGCGCGTTCGAGCACGTCGACGTTGCTGTCGGCGACCCGCCGGAGGGCGCCGATGAACTGGACGCTCGCCGCGGTGCTGCTGCTGAGCCAGCGCTTCGTGAGCGTAACATGACGCTCTGGGACGTGATGGAACTCTCCGCCGACCCACCCGCTGGCGAGCCGGACACGAACGGGCTGGAGTGGGTCGAGGGGTTCCCGCGGACGTTCACAGCAGCCGACGCGGTGCTGGCTGACGACGGCCCGGTCACGGACCGGACAGCCCGCTGTTTCCTCGACATGCTCGCCGCGGAGCCGGACACGCTGGTTGCGACGAACCACGGTGCCGACACCGCTCGCGAGGTGCAGCAGCGAGCAGGGAAGACGCTCACGGCCGTGCGCGAGAGCGGCTCGCTCGACCCGGCCGAGGAACTTGCCGAGGCGTTCGTCGTCGAGGGGATCAACCCCGGCACGACAGCCGACCGCACCGCTGCGACGCTGTTCGTCGCGCTCGAACGGGGGCTACGGGTATGAGTGGCAACGAGCCTGGCGGCTGGTCGCCCGAGAACCACGCTCCGGAGGGGTGGCCAGTGCCACTCCGAGGCGTCACTGAGTCGGTGATCGCGACGCTCGGACCGAACGAGCGCTGGAACGTCGCTGCGCTGGGGATTCACGCTGGTGACCCGGTGACAGCACGGACTTACGGTAACACCCGAACACGTCGGAACTTCGGCCGGCAGGGCGGGGGCGTCGTCCAGTTCGTTGCCGACCCTCGGGAGTTCGTCGACGCCGCACTCTCGATTCGAGAAGAGCCGTCGCCGGTGCTCGACTCCGCCGACGCCTGGGTGGACGTCGAGGTCGAGCAGGTCGGGAGCCACGAGGAAGCGGGAACCACCATTCGGAAGTGGGAGCTCCGCCCGGTCGACAGCGCGGTGGTACGGGAGCGCCCGATGACGACCAACCGCGCGTTCGCCGCCGTCGTCGAGGCGACAGTGGCTGCCTCTCGGCTCGACACGCCGGGGTTCGAGACGGCGACGCTACTGGACCGGCTGACCTTTTTCGCTGACGTGGTCGAGCGCTGTGGCGGCGCGCGCGAGCAGGAGGCGATGGCTCGCGTCGGGGTGTATACGGACTGGCGCGAGCGCATCGAGGTGGACGAGAGCCGGTAAGGGTGGCGCCCTACCGACACGGACTTGCAGGGTGCGCGAGTTGTGCCGGGCAGGATGGATGAATGCTCGACCGCCTGAAGCGGGAGGGGCTCTACGGAGGGCCGCCGCTGGTGCTGGGGCTCGCGGTACTGGCGAACTACAGCTCCTCGGCCGGCCGGGTGATGATCAGCCCGCTCGTTCCCGCCATCACCGGCGCGTTCACCGTCTCCAACAGCGTCATCGGGCTCGCGCTGACGGGGATGTGGGTCGCGTTCGCGCTCACGCAGTTCCCGAGCGGCGTTCTGAGTGACCGCTACGGCGAGCGACGACTGATTCTGCTCGCACTGGCGCTCATCAGCCTGGGCGGTCTGCTCGTCGCCGTGGCGCCGACGTTCTCGGTGTTCGTGCTCGGGGTGGTGCCGCTGGGCGGGGGCTCGGGACTCTATCTCGTCGCCGCCACCTCCTACCTCACCAAGCAGTTCGAGGAGACGGGCGCCGTGCTCGGCTTCCACAGTACCGGCGCCTCGCTCGGGGGGCTGACGATTCCGGTCGTCGTCGTCGCCGTCGCGGCGCGGGCCAACTGGCGCGCCGGGCTGCTCGTCGGCGCGGGGGTCGCGGCGGCAGCGTTCGCACTGTTCGCCCGCTACAGCACGGAGTCCGCGAAGGCCCGTCCCGAGATGAGCGTGCGTGCACAGTTCGAACTCCGCGCCCTGCTGGCGCATCTGCAGCGCCGCGGCCTCGTGTTCACGACGCTGCTGGCCGGGCTGAGCTACTTCGCCTACACCGCGACGGCGTCCTTTTTCCCAACGTTTCTCGTGGAGTCCTGGGACATGTCGACGGCTCGGGCGAGCGTCGCATTCGCGGCCATCTACCTGATCCGGAGCCTGCTCAACCCGGTGCTCGGCCGGCTCTCGGACGGAGTGGGTCGGGACCCGATTCTGGCGCTCTGTTTCGTCATCGGCGCCGGCGGCTACCTCGTCCTGCTCGTACCGGGAGCGACGGTCGTCCTGGTCGCCGGCGTCGGACTCCTCGGCGCCGGGATGTCCTTCGGCGGCGTCATCACGTCGCGGTTCATGGACGAACTCGGTGACGACGAGCGTGGCCAGGGCTACGGCTTCGCGAACACCATCGCGAACATCGTCGGCTCGGCGGGGAGCGTCGTCACCGGCACACTCGCAACTGTCTCGGGCTGGCCAGCCGCCGTTGGCCTCCTGCTCGGTCTGCTCCTGCTGGCGGCGCTGGCTATCGGTGCCAGCAGGCTGCTCGACGTCGAGATTCAGGCCCGGTAGGCACTGGGGCTGATTCCCGAGCGGTTGTACCGTGCAATACGGCTAACCTACTGCCCGACAAGACTCACTGTATGTGAGAAACACCCACGATTCTCGACTGGACCGAGAAACACGGCGTGGAGAACGCCGCGATACTCGAGGGTATTCGCTACAGGCATGGCCCGGAGGGTCAGCAGACCTACTACGTCGCGACGGAGGATTATCGGAAGAAGCGCCCGGCCGACGTCGATGTGACGCCGATGGAGAGAGGGTTTCTCGATGGGGTAAACGGCGCGTTAGTCGAGCGGGGCATCGGCTCCTCGCTCACGGTGGGTGTCTACATCACGCCCGTTCACGACCAGATGCCCGACGTAGAAGCGGCGATCCATCTCGTCGAGACGGTGAACGACGTATACGAGCTCGGTGTCGATACTGGCCCACTCCAGGAGTTCGCCGCCGAAGTCGCACGCGACTACACCGACCTCGCAGAGCGCTACCGAGAGCAATCCAAGGAAACTGATACGTTCGCCGGCCGGATCTACATGTCGGCCGGCGGGGAGAACTGCGGACGGTCCTGTCACCGGATGCGGACGGCTCCGCCGGGATGCAGTAAGTTTAACGCCGCCAACCTGCACGTCACAGGGTATGGAACGCGTAGACGTCGCTATCGTCGGCGGCGGGCCCGCGGGCACGTCCGCTGCCCACGCGGCCGCGTCGCAGGGCGCCGACGCACTCGTGCTGGAGAGGGGAGTGCCCCGCGCCGACCGGGAGGGGCTCGGTCCCGACTCGACCGACGCCGCCGGAATCCTCGATTATTGGGTCGACATCATGGGCATCCACCCCGACGAGATGCCGGACGGGGTGGTCCAGAACGTCCTCGACCGTGCGGAGTTCCGCGGACGGACGAACTCCTGTTCCCTCCGTTCGACAGGCATCGACGCCTCATACGACGCGTTCGGGTACACGTTCAACCGCGCGCGCTTCGACGACTTCCTCCGTTCGCGTGCGGAGGACGCCGGCGCACACTATCGCACCCAGGCATCGGTGAAGGGCGTCGAGACCGACCTGCACGGATCGCCACGACACACGCTCGCGCTTGCTAACGGGGAGGCGGTTGGTGCCGACTACCTCATGCTCTGTGACGGTCCCCAGCGTACCGTCACGCTCGGCGTGCTAGACGAGTATCTTCCCAACAGCATGCTGGCCTCCGAGCGGCTCTCCCCGCCGACGGCCAACCATATCGCGTATCAGGAGTACCGGAAATTCCCCGAGGAGGTGTACGAGCAGGTGCAGGACGCTATTGTCTTCTGGTGGGGGCTCATGCCGGGCCACACCGCCTACCCCTGGGTGTTCCCGAACCAGGACCGGGTCTGTCGCGTCGGGCTGACGATGCCCATCGGCATGGATATCGACGACGTGGCCGAGCGCGAGAAGTACGACCTGCTCCGACCGGAGGACGAGCGCATCCCGCAGGGCGCGACGTATATCGAGCGGTTGCTCGAACGGGAGTACGGCGATGCGTACGAGCTCGCAGATTTCCCTCTCGTGGAGAATGCGGGGAAGAGCAACGGGACGGAGACCTACCCCATCTCCTCGACCCGACCGGTCGAGTCACCGGTTGGCGCCGGCATCGCCGTCTGTGGTGGGGCGATGGGAACCACTTCGGCGTTCCACGAAGGCGGTGACCACCTCGCGGTGCGGACCGGCGCTATTGCCGGTCGACTGGCGGCGAACGGCGAACTCCATCGCTACAACGACGAGTGGCGCGCAGCCATCGGCGACGAACTGCTGCGGAACGTCGCGCTCGCGGAGATGGCCGAGGGGTACGGCCCCGACGACTGGGACAATGTGTTCAGCGCGGGTGAGAAGATGCTCGCGGAGGGGATGAGTTCGGAGATGCTCTCCCAGAAGCTCGGGGCAGGACTCTCCGGGCTCCGGCTCATCGGGCGCTACCGGTTGACGCGCTACCGGAACCGGCGTCGATACGTACAGCTCACCGAGGACGAGTATAGCTACTGAGCTCGAAAAATCGCGTTACGCTTCGGCTGCGGCCGCGCCGGCCTTCTTCCGCGTGACGTAGCCTGCGATGCGGTTGCGGACGTTCTTGGACTCGACGTCTGTGAGCGCGTCGACGCTCTCCTTGTTCGTCTCGAAGTTCTGGTTGAACGACTGGGGGTACTTCTCCAGCAGGAGCGTCCCCATCTGTTTGACGTATTTCGGCTTGATTGCCATACGTCTGAGTTCCCGGGAGAGCCACTAAAGCGATTCGTTCCTCGCAGGAGGGCCAGCCGGGGGATTCTCAGCGTGTCCGGCGGAGCCGAAAGCCTGGACCGGGAGTCGAACCAGGTCAGGAGGTGCTCGCTCGTTCCTCGCTGTGCACCCCCTGCAGGCTTCGACTCCAACGGCTCTTCATCTCCGCGTTCGCTCCGAGAAGAGCCTGGACCGGGAGTCGAACTCGGGCAAGAAATGCTCGCTCGTTTCTCACTGCGCGTTCCTCGCCTGCTCGACTCCTTCGGAGGCTTCTACTCCTCACTTCGTTCGGAGAGAGAAGCCTGGACCGGGAGTCGAACCCGGGAAGTCTCGATTACAAGTCGAGTGCATGAACCACCCATGCTCTCCAGGCGCAGTAGCGCCTACTCAATGCTCCTTTGTGTGGTTGTCGTTTTCCGGTGACCGCTCCAGCTCCACCCGATGCGGTTCGTATCCGTGGCGTGCGTAGAACCGCCGGGCCGCGTCGTTAGGTGCCAGCACCTCCAGACACACCCGGTCTGCACCCGCATCGACCAGCTCCTGTTCGGCCCGTTCGAGCAGATCGCCCCCGATTCCCCCATGCCGGTGGTCGGGACGGACGTAGAGGTTCTCGATTACGCCGCGCTCTACGTCCTGGACGTAGTCTCCCCCTTCCGGCGCGAACTGGACGAACCCCACGATATCGTCGGTTTCGGTGCGAGCGACGAGGACGCCGCCGGTGACGATGTGGCGCGACAGCCCTTCCCGAACTGACTCGCGGTTCGGCTCCGGCTGGAGGTGAGAGCCGTGGGCGCGCTGATCACGTGCGAGCTCGACCCAGAGCTCTGCCAACCGGTCTACGTCCGATACCGCCGGCGCCACGATGCGCATACTGATAGTACCCCGTCCCGACGAGTAAGAACTGTCGACCCGGCCGGCAGCCAAAACAGAGGTAGTCTGTCGAGATGAAGGAAGGTTTAACCGCTTCTGCCCCACCGCGTTGATAGAGGCATTCATTCACATGGAACTCCGAACCACGATTGCCCGGTGGCAGCGGCTGCTGGAGGGCCGGTCGTTCTCGGTAGTCGCGGGTGTCGTCGGCTTGCTACTGGTGGGTGACCTTGCGCGCCGGCTGACGAGCGGCGATCTCGCGGCGGCCCAGCTTCTGTCGTATCTCTGGGACGGGCTCGTTTTCGGTCTCGGCCTCGGCCTGGCTGGGATCGGACTCTCGATGACGTACAGTATCCTCAACTTCGCGAACTTCTCTCACGGCGATTATCTGACGGCAGGCGCGTTCTCCGGCTGGTCGGCGACGTGGCTCCTCGCGGGAGTCGGCACGGGCGTCGGCAGCATCGAGCTCCTGCTCATCGACGCCGGCGTCTCGACGAACGTGCTGAACATCAGCGTGTTCGCGGCGCCGCTGCAGATTCTCGGCGGTCTCGTCGCCGCCGCGGTGATGACCGTCCTGCTCTCGCTGGCACTCGACCGCGTCGTCTACAGGCCGATGCGCGACGAGGAGGGGATCTCGCTGCTCATCGCCAGTATCGGGGTCGCGCTGGCGCTGCGCTACACGCTCGTGCTGTTTTACAACACGGACTCGCGCGGGCTCACCGCGGGCGACGCCACGTTCCGGGTTCCGGTCGGCCTCGGTTCCCTCACGATCACCGCCCACCAGCTCACGCTCGTCATCGTCGCCGTGGCCCTGATGCTCGGCGTGCACCTGCTGCTCCAGCGGAGTAAGCTCGGGAAGGCGATGCGCGCGATGGCGGACAACGAAGACCTCGCCCGCGTCACCGGCATCCCGACTGAACGGGTCGTCCGGTACACCTGGATCATCGGCGGGGGGCTCGCCGGCGCGGCTGGGTTCCTGCTCGCGCTCGAACGTGGCAACATGGTGTTCTCCTTCGGCTGGCGGCTGCTGCTTCCGGTGTTCGCCGCGGTCATTCTGGGCGGGATCGGCTCCATCTACGGCGCGATGTTCGGCGGTATCGCCATCGGTATCGCCCGGAGCGTCTCGTCGATCTGGATCCCAAACGAGTTCGCGCTGGTCGCCTCGTTCACGCTGATGATTCTGGTGTTGCTGTTCAAACCATCGGGCCTGTTCAAGGGGAGGACGACCGCATGACGGTTCGCGAGTCCCTTCCCGCCGAGTCAGAGATTCCTGGCTGGGCGCCATACCGACAGTGGTTCCGGTCGCGCTGGGGGCAGGGCGGCGCGCGCGCCTGGCTCCTGGCGGTCGGGCATCTGCTCGTCGGGACGCTGCTGTTCATGATTCTTGCAGCAATCCCGTCCGGCGGCGGCCTGCTCTCGCTGGTTCAGGTCACGCTGCTCGGCGTACTCGGCTACGCGACGATTGCCCCACCAGGTGAGCCCTACGTCGCCTGGCTCGCAGCGCAGTGGGACGCAAGCGACCGCGGCAAGCTGTTCGTCGTCATCGGCAACACCGTCGCGGTGTTTTTCGTCCTCGGCGTGATCATCGGTATCCCGTTCAACGGCTTCGTCGGCGGCGTCCGCAGCCTGCTGTTCCTTGCCGCGGCGTACTCGCTCATCACGCTTGCACTCAACCTCCACTGGGGATACGCGGGCATCTTCAACATCGGCGTTGCAGGGTTCATGGCTGTCGGCGTCTACACGATGGCCATCGTCTCCTCGCCCGTCGACCCGGGTGCCTCGGGCGTCCCCGGACTGGGACTGCCGCTGGTCGTCGGCATCGTCGTGGGGACGCTCGTCGCGACGCTGGTCGGCCTCATCGCCGCGCTGCCGGCGCTGCGCCTGCGTGCGGACTACTTCGCCATCGTCACCGTCGCGTTCTCGGAGATTATCCGGTATCTCCTGCTCTCTGGCGAGTTCGAGACGTTCTCGCTCCCGCTGCTCGGCACTATGGGGACGGGCGGCGCCATCGGGAAGAGCCCGCCGCCGAGCCCCGTTCGGCTGCTGTTCTACGAGAGCCACGCGCCGACGGCGGAGCCGGCGCTGTTTGGCTCGCTCCTGTTCCCGATTTTCGACACGCTGCGGCTCCCGATCATCCCTGACGGACTGGTGATGGATCTGGGCTTCGTGACGATCCCCATCGAGTTCACGCTCGACCTTTCGATCGAGCCGTCAGTGGTTGCTGGCTTCTTCGAGGTGGCCATCCTCATCGTCGCGGCCGGTGGGTTCTACTGGCTGCTCCGCCGGGTCGGGAACTCCCCGTTCGGCCGGGTACTCAAAGCGATCCGCGAGGACGAGATGGTGGCCAAATCGCTCGGGAAGGACACCAACGCGTTCAAACTCGTCTCCTTCGCGCTCGGCTGTGGGCTGATGGGCCTGGGCGGCATCCTCTGGTTCGGCCAGCAGGGGTACGTCACGCCGATGACGTTCCGGCCGCTCATCACGTTCTACATCTGGGTCGCGCTCATGATCGGCGGCGCGGGCAGCAACACCGGCTCGGTGCTCGGCGCCTCGCTGTTCATCGCGGCGCTCTGGGAGGGGCCGCGCTACCTGAAAAACGCCGTCGAGTCGGCCGTCAGCTTCCCCAGTGCGCCGACCAACATCGTCGAGGCGTTCCTCCCCATGTTCACTGGCCAGTTCGGGCCGCTGCTCTCCTTTTTCCTCTCGAACATCTCCAGCCTGCGGCTCATCTTCATCGGCGCGCTGCTGGTCTGGCTGATGCAGCGCCGGCCCGAGGGGCTGCTCGGCCACCGGACGGAAGAAGCGGCAGCGATTCCGCTCGCCCGGCCCAGCAGAGGTGAGAGCGATGAGTAGCGACGACGCCGTGGCAAGCGGTCGGGCGGAGACCACCTCTTCGGAGGCTGCCGAATTAACCGGCGACCGGGACATCGAGGGCGCGCCGCTGGTCGTCGATACGCTGCGAAAGGAGTTCGGCGGCATCACCGCCGTCGACGGCGCCTCCTTCGAGGTCGAGCAGGGCACCCTGACGGGGCTTATCGGGCCGAACGGCGCCGGGAAGTCGACGACGTTCAACTGTATCACGGGCCTCCACGAGCCAACCGCGGGTGAAGTGTATTTCCAGGGTGAGTCAATCACCGGACTCTCGCCCAACGCGGTCTGTAACCGCGGGCTGGTGCGGACGTTCCAGATCGCTCGCGAACTCTCGGAGATGACCGTGCTGGAGAACCTGATGCTCGCGCCCAAGCAGCAGCGCGGCGAGAAGCTGCACAACGCCGTGCTGCCGGGGCGCCGCGAGTTGGTCGTCGAACAGGAACAGGAGCTGCTGGAGGACGTCTGGGACACCCTGGAGTTCTTCGAAATCGACCATCTCGCCCAGGAGAACGCCGGGACGCTCTCGGGCGGCCAGCGAAAGTTACTGGAGATGGCGCGGGCGCTGATGACCGATCCCGAGATGGTGCTGCTGGACGAGCCGCTGGCCGGGGTCAACCCCACGCTGGAGGAGAAACTGCTCGACCGGATTCACGACCTTCGGGATCGAGGCCGGACGTTCCTGCTGGTCGAACACGACATGGACGTGATTATGGAACACTGCGAACACGTGATCGTGATGCATCAGGGGAAAGTGCTTGCGCAGGGGCCGCCGGAAGCGGTCCGCGACGACGAGCAGGTCGTCGAGGCGTATCTCGGGGGTGATGTCTGATGAGTGACGCAAGCGGAGCAGCCTCGGAGGAATCCGCCGCGAGGGACACCGACGTCGGAGCGAACACCGACGCGACGGTCCCAGCGGAAGCGCTGCTCAAAGTCGAGGACCTCGACGCCGGCTACGGCGACCTGCAGATCCTCTCGAGCGTAGACCTCTACGTCGCCGACGGTGAGTACGTAACAATCGTCGGCCCGAACGGTGCCGGGAAGTCCACGGTGATGAAGTCCGTCTTCGGGCTCACGAACTATATGGGCGGCACCATCACCTTCGACGGGAAGGAGATCCAGGCGCACCTGCCCGAGGACATCATCCACGAGGGTATCGGCTACGTTCCGCAGAACGAGAACATCTTCGCGGGATTGACTGTCCGGGAGAACCTGGAGATGGGGGCGTACATCCTCGACGAGGTGCCCGAGGACCAGATCGAAGCCGTCTACGACCGGTTCCCCATCCTGCGGGAGCGCAGCGACCAGAAGGCCGGCACGATGTCCGGCGGGCAGCGCCAGATGCTGGCGATGGGGCGGGCGCTGATGCTCGACCCCGACCTGTTGCTGCTGGACGAACCATCTGCCGGCCTCGCGCCGGACCTCGTCGCAGACATGTTCGACCGCATCGACAGGATCAACGACGACGGGACGGCAGTGCTGATGGTCGAGCAGAACGCGAAGGAGGCGCTCCAGCGCTGTGACCGCGGTTACGTGGTGGTCCAGGGGGAGAACCGCTACATGGACAGCGGCGAGGCACTGCTCAACGACGAGCAGGTGCGCCAGGACTTCCTGGGTGGGTAGAGGTACTCAGTTGTTTGGCTGGTGGTTTTTGCGAGAGAAACTGTTCGACGGGACGTGGTCACTTGTTCGTTGACTAATTGGACCGCACCGCCTGCCGCCCCGCGGCCTCATAGTGATTACTGCGAATCGTGTCATCGACGGTGTCGAAAGCCGCCGGTTCAGGGCTCCTATCACCGACACGGATGGTCACGGCGGGACAGACTCGCAGTAATCACTATCAGGTCCTCCCCAACCCGTTCGCTCGGGATTAACCCTCGCTCACCCCTCGCCGCTCACCCGCGGCATAAAGCCGCGAGCGCTTCGCGCCACAACCGCCGCGGCTGTGGTCGCGGTGGCAGCACGCGCTCGCCGTCGTCGCGAAGCGGGCGAGAGCCTAGGACTCTCGCTGCTTCCCGCTCGCTGTACTCGCGGGAACGCGCGGGGAGGTCTGGAGATTCGGTGCTGTGCCGGGCCTCGTGCCCGGCACCCTGCGGACCTCATTGTGCAAGCTTACTCCGCGGTGACGTTCGCAGTGTTGTTTGCGGTTCCATAGCGCAAACCCAACTCTGCGGTGGTTGGTAGCGGTGCTGTTGCCGTCTTTCCCGGACCCAAGATTCGCCATCCTGTAGTACCCCTCACGAGCCCTATCATTCATCTTAAAACCCGCGAAAACCCCCAACCCGTGGAGAGGGAAACGTTCAACCGCTGTCCCGCCAACCACTCCCGCATGGATATCGACGACATCGAGAAGATCGCGGTGCTCGGCGCCGGGAACATGGGCCACGGCATCGCCGAGGTGGCCGCCCTCGCCGGCTACGAGGTGACGATGCGCGACATCAACGAGGAGTTCGTCCAGAACGGTTACGAGCAGGTGGAGTGGAGCCTCGGCAAACTGGTCGAGAAAGACCAGATCACGCAGGCCGAAGCCGACTCGGCGCTGGACCGACTCACGCCAGTAGTCGAACTGGACGCCGCCGTCGGCGACGCCGACGTGGTTCTCGAGGCAGTCCCCGAGAAGATGGACATCAAGAAGGAGGTGTACCGGGAGGTCGAGCAGTACGCCCCCGACCGGGCGATATTCGTGACGAACACCTCCAGCCTCTCGGTGACGGAGCTCTCTCAGGTGAGCGACCGACCCGAGCGGTTCTGCGGGATGCACTTTTTCAACCCGCCCGTGCGCATGCAGTTAGTCGAGGTCATCTCGGGCGCCCAGACCGGCGGAGAGACGCTCGACACCATCGAAGCGCTCGCCGAGTCGATGGGGAAGACCCCGGTCCGGGTGCGCAAGGACTCGCCGGGGTTCATCGTCAACCGAGTGCTGGTGCCGCTGATGAACGAGGCAGCGTGGGCTGTGCAGGCCGGCGATGCCACGATCGAGGAGGTCGACTCCACCACCAAGTTCGATATCGGGCTCCCGATGGGCTCGTTCGAACTGGCAGACCAGGTCGGCGTCGACGTGGGCTACCACGTGCTCGAGTACATGTACCAGGAGCTCGGTGACGCCTACCGCCCGTGCCCGCTGCTGGCCGAGAAAGTTGAGACGGACGAACTCGGGCGCAAAACCGGCCGTGGCTTCTACAACTACGAGAACGGTGGCGCCGAGATCCCCACCGACGCAGGACGCGAGGACATTCACGAGCGCCTGCTCGCGGTGATGGCCAACGAGGTGGCGGGACTGGTCGCCGAGGACGTCGCCGATCCGGAGGCGATCGACCGCGCGGTGAAGCTCGGCGCCGGCTTCCCCGACGGCCCGGCGAAGATGGCTGACGACTACGGACTCGAGGCGCTGGTTGGACAGCTGGACGAGCTCGCCGAGGAGACGGGCGAGGCCCGCTACGAGGTCGAGCCCTCGCTCCGGGAGCGCGTCGAGTCCGGCGCCGGCTTCCACGCCCCGCCCGAGGAGAAAAACGGCGAGACCAGCTTCGAGACGCTCGCGGTGACAACCGACGGCAAGGTCGGTCACATCGAGCTCGACCGCCCTCACCGGATGAACACCATCAGCGAGGAGCTGCTCGGCGAGCTCTCGACGGCCGTCGACGAACTGGAGGGCAACGATGACGTCCGGGGCATCCTGCTCACTGGCGCCGGCGAGCGCGCGTTCTCGGCCGGTGCCGACGTTCAGAGCATGGCCGCTGGCGGCGCAAACCCGCTTGATGCGGTGGAGCTCTCGAAGCTCGGGCAGTCCACGTTCGGGAAGCTGGAGGCGTGTGACAAGCCGGTTGTCGCGGGCATCGACGGCTACTGTCTCGGCGGCGGGATGGAGCTCGCAACCTGCGCGGACCTCCGGGTCGCCAGCCGGCGGACCGAACTCGGGCAGCCCGAACACAACCTCGGGCTGCTGCCGGGCTGGGGCGGCACACAGCGCCTCCGCCACCTCGTCGGCGAGAGCCGAGCGAAGGAGATCATCTTCACTGCGGAGCGCTACGACGCTGAGACGATGGCGGAGTACGGCTTCCTCAACGATGTCGTCGAGAACGCCGACGTCGAAGAGCGGGCGTGGGAGCTCGCCCGTGACCTCGCCGCCGGCCCACCTATCGCCCAGAAATTCACCAAGCGCGCGATGCTCGCGGGTCGCGGGGACACCGACGCCGGCCTCGAAGTCGAGAGCCAGGCGTTTGGCCACCTGATGAACACCGAGGATCTGATGGAAGGTGTCATGGCGTTCATGGGTGACGAGGAGCCGGAGTTCGAAGGGAAGTAGACGCGACTGCACTGGGGCCGACGTTTTTTGACGGAAAGCGAAGCAGTCCGCCCGGATGGTTCGCCGGTATCGAAGCGGCTGGTGGCTCGAACAGAAATACTGGACAGAGGGGAGGACGCAGGCCGAAATCGCCGATGAATGTGACGTCTCTCCCCGGTGTATTCGGACGTGGATGAATCGTCGTGGCATCGAGACTCGGGAGCTAGTTGGGGAGAACCATCCGCAGCACGGAAGCGAGCGCTCCGAAGAGACACGGGCGAAGATTTCGGAGACGTTGGCCGGGAGGGAGTTCTCGGAAGAACACCGGCGACGCCTCTCGGAGGGGCACGAAGGGAGAACGCTCCCGGAGAAGGTTCGCCAGCGCATCTCCGAGTCGCTCTCTGACCGATCGCTTTCGAAGACGACGCGTCGGCGAATGAGCGAATCGACGTCCGGTGAGTCGAACCCGAACTGGAAAGGGGGACGGAGCCCTCGCTACGGTGCGGGGTGGTCGGTCTCCCGCGAATTCGTGCGGAGACGCAACAAACAGTGTCAGTCGTGTGGCCACTGTGCCGATGAGTATCTCCTCGACGTGCACCACATCATTCCCGTTCGCCGTTTTCGGGACTCTGATACCGCCCGTCTTGCAGAGGCACCCGACCCGCGAAACCTCGTGCTACTCTGCCGTCGCTGTCACCCGAAAGCAGAACACGGGCGCCTCGAGTTCGAATCCGGTACCGACCCACCGGAGTAGTGTGGCTGTCGAGCGGTTTTCGATGGGGTTAAAACGGAGCAGGCGGTACGACCAGTTACGCTCGGTTGGTGTAGTCCGGCCAATCATTTCGGCCTTTCGGCTGCAGAAAAGAACGCGTCTTTCGCAGGAAGAGAGCCGATGACCGGGGTTCAAATCCCCGACCGAGCACTTCTCCGGCGAGCAACCGACGCGAGCCGTTGTCGTGTGTCTGAGGGGTTTGAACCACGCGAGTCGAACGGAGCAAGTCTCGCAATCGGGTTCAAATCCCCGACCGAGCACTTCTCCGGCGAGCAACCGACGCGAGCCGTTGCTGTGGGCATGGCCGAATCCACTCGGGGGAACGATTGGACGTTTTTCCAACGAACATACATGTTTGTAGAGCCAGGAGCGAGAGGCCTATCCACCCACACCACCCAGGACTGGCTATGGGACTCGAGGAACTGCCGGAGTCGTGGGTCGTCTGGACGCAGGAGCCGGAGGGGCGAGTTATTCTGGCCTACCGACCCGACGTGTTCGACGCTGACGAGTTCCCGGCAGCGTGTCTGCCGACCATCTACGTCACCAACGGTTCGCGGACCGCTCGCCCCGGTGCGGGCCAACTACACACCGACGAGTGGCACGCGACCCTGTTCGCCGAGCCCGAAATCGAACTGCTCTCCGAGACGCAGGGGAGCCGCGAGGCAGCACTCGAGGTCGCCCTCGAGGTTGCCGAGCGGTTCGCCGAGGGCGATATCGACTACCGCGGCGCCTACCAGGTGCCACGTGAAGCGTACTTCGCGGAACTCGATACACTCACTCGACAATCGGAGTAAACAGGCCGTCGCTGCGATGAGGTGCGCCGCCGGGGCGGGAAGCTTAACCGCAACGACGCGATACTTTCCAGTATGTCGAACGTCTCTCTCGTCGGCGCCCGCCTCGCCGAGCCGGGCACGGAGTTCGTCTACCAGGGCCCGTCCTCGGCGTGCGAGGGCTGCCCCTACCGGAGCCAGTGTCTCAACCTCACCGAAGGAAAACGGTACAAAGTGACCGAGGTTCGGGAGAACACCCAGATCCTCGACTGTGCGGTCCACGACACCGGCGTCCGCGCCGTCGAGGTCGAGCCGGCGTCGATTCCGGCGAACGTTCCCTCGAAATCCGCCTACTCGGGGAGCAAGGCGAAACTCGCGGGCCCCTGCCCGCACTCTGAGTGTCCCTCCCACCCGCTCTGTGAGCCCCTCGGTGCTGATTTCGAGGACGAGTACCAGATCCAGGACGTCGTCGGCGACCCCCCGCACGACTACTGCAAGCTCGACCGCGACCTGACGCAGGTCGAACTGGCGCCCGAGGAGTAGCGACCCGGCTAGCAGAACGAGAACTACGACACGCCCGCTGCGGTTCCCCTGATTCTGTTTCGATAGCGGCTGCCGCTTACTCCAGCACGACGATGACGTCACCCATATCGACGCTCTCGCCTTCCTCGACGAGCACCTGTGAGACGGTGCCGCCGCGTTCGGCTTCGATATCGTTCTCCATCTTCATCGCCTCCAGCACGCAGACCACGTCGCCCGGGGCGACCTCGTCGCCCTCCTCGACGGTGACCGAGAGGATCGTTCCCTGCATCTCGACCTCGATGGACTCGCCGCCCTCGGGGATTTCAACGCTTCCCGAGCCAGCGGTTTCACCGCTCTCGCCCCCTTTGGCCTGCGGCGGCCGCTCCCTTCCGCCACCGCCGGTGTCTGGTGTCGGGACGGCGGGCGCCCCGCGTTCCTCCAAGTTCACGTCGAAGCGTTTCCCGTTGACCTCGACGGTGAACTCCCGCTCGGTGACCTCCGCTTCCTCTTGGGCTGCGGTCGCCTCCTCGTCGGTGCCCCACTTCTCCTGGGCCTCGGCGATGCGGTCGTGGTCGAGGTGCTCGTCGAGATACTTGGTCGTGTGCTCGCCAGCGACGAACTGCTCGTCCTCCAGCATCAGCCGGTGGAACGGGATGATGGTGACGACACCCTCGAGGTCGTACTCAGCGAGCGCACGCTTCGAGCGTGCGAGACACTCCCCGCGGTCCGCAGCGTGGACGATGAGCTTCGCGATCATCGAATCGTAGTCGGTCACCAGGTCGTCGCCCTGCCGGAGCGCGTCGTCCAGTCGGATGCCGATGCCCCCTGGCGGGTCGTACGTCTCCAAGCGGCCCTCGTTGGCGGGCTGGAACTCCTCGGCGGCGTTTTCGGCGTTGATGCGGAACTCCATCGCGTGGCCCGACAGCTCCACGTCGTCCTGTGAGAAGCTGAGCTCCTCGCCGGCGGCGATTCTGAGCTGCCACTTCACGATGTCGATGCCCGTGAGCTGCTCGGTGACGGTGTGTTCGACCTGGATTCGGGTGTTCACTTCGAGGAAGAAGAACTCGCCATCCTCGACGAGAAACTCCACGGTTCCGGCGTTGACGTAGTCCGTCGCCTCGACGCCCCGGCGCGCGGCGTCGCCGATGCGCTCGCGCAGTGCGTCCGACAGCGCCGGAGAGGGACCTTCCTCGACGACCTTCTGGTGGCGGCGCTGCAGCGAGCAGTCACGCTCGCCGAGGTGGCGGACGTTCCCCTGCTTGTCGGCGAGAATCTGCACCTCGATGTGGCGGGGGTTCTCCAGATAGCGCTCGAGATACACCGAGTCGTTGTCGAAGTACGCCTCGCCTTCGCGTTTGGCGGATGCGAACTGCTCTTCGACCTCGTCCTCGCTCTCGACGACCTTCATCCCGCGGCCGCCGCCGCCACCCTCGGCCTTGATGGCAACGGGGTAGCCGTACTCCGCACCGAACTCCCTGACCGCCTCGGCGCTCTCGGCGGGGTCGGTAGTCCCGGGAACGATGGGCACGTCGGCCTCCTGCATCACGCTGCGGGCTTTGGTCTTCTCGCCGAGTTGCTCCATCGATTTGGCGGTGGGGCCGACCCAGCTGATGTCGTCGTGGGTCTCGACCTTCGCCGCGAACGTCGCGTTCTCGGCGAGGAAGCCGTAGCCGGGATGGATCGCGTCGGCGTCGGCTTTTTTCGCGGTCTCGATAACGGTCTCGTGGTCGAGATAGGAGTCCGCCGCGCGGGCGGGGCCGATGTTGTACGCCTCGTCGGCGTAGCGGACGTGACCGCCGTGTTTGTCAGCCTCGGAGTAGACGGCGACGGTGGAGACGCCGAGTTCCTTGCAGGCGCGCATGACCCGGACCGCGATCTCGCCGCGGTTTGCGACGAGCACCTTATCGAACATTCTTGGAATTAGGTTCGCCCAGCCGGGACGTGATTCTGTCGGTCCCGCTTCGTGGGTCGTGAATGGGTACTGGTCGTTTGGTCTCCGGGCGTTGGGAGCGAGTAGGGAGGAGACAGGGGATCGGCGGCGGGTTCATGCGGAATACCCGCGTAGACTTCAGACAGAGGAACTCCGACGGCCGCGAACAGCAACAGCGTCTCGAAGCCTGGATACGTGGACCGCACCGCCTCCAGCCCCGGGGCCTCAACGCCTTCCCAGCCGGCTCGCTCGGGCGTAACTCTCGCGAGCCCCTCCCGCCTGCTCGTGGCATGGAGGGGCGAGCGCTTCGCGGCACAGCCGCCGCGGGTGCGGTGGACGCGTCACGCCTGCCGGCGACGTATGCGACCCGCGAGCAGCGGAGTCTGCTGGCTGTGCCGGGCATCGTGTCCGGCACCCTGCGGTCCACTTGTCCAAGCACACTCCGCGGTCTCGTTCGCGGTCGTGGGAGTGGTCGTGGAGACCGTCGAGAAAAATCTCTACTCGATAAACTACAACTCGCCCTCAACTACACTCATCCGGCTCCATCGAACTAATCAGCCACCCCTTCCAATGTCTCCTCATGACCGGAACGCTCGAGGGAACCATCCTCGTCGGGGACGAGTTCGAGGCCGTGGAGGGACGACTCCACGTCGAAAACGGCCAGATCGCCGAAATCGAAGAAATCGAAACCGACTCCTCCGATATCATCCTCCCCGCCTTCGTCAACGCCCACACCCACATCGGCGACTCGACCGCCAAGGAGGCCGGCGGCGGCCTCTCGCTCGACGAGCTCGTCACGCCGCCCGATGGGCTCAAACACCGCCTGCTGCGCGCTGCCAGCCGCGAGGAGAAAGTCGAGGCAATGCGTCGGAGCGTCCGGTTCATGGAATCAACCGGCACCGCCGCTTTCCTGGATTTCCGCGAAGGAGGGGTCGAGGGCGTAGAAGCCATCCGGGACGCGCTCGCGGGCCGGAATATCGACCCAGTCATCTTCGGCCGCGAGACGGCGGCGGCGATGCACGCGGCTGACGGCTTCGGCGCGTCCGGCGCGCGGGACAGTGAGTTCGGTGACCTGCGGGAAGCCGCCCGGGAGGCCAATAAACCGTTCGCCATCCACACCGGGGAGCGCGACCCGCACGATATCACGCCCGCGATGGATCTGGACCCGGCGTTTCTGGTCCACATGGTCCACCCACGCGAGCAGCATCTCGCCCGCCTCGACGAGGAGGAGACTCCCGTGGTCGTCTGCCCGCGTTCGAACCTCGTGACGAACGTCGGCGTCCCGCCAATCCGGGAACTCGCCGACCGGACGAACGTGGCGCTCGGGACGGATAACGTGATGCTGAACTCCCCATCGATGTTTCGAGAGATGGAGTTCGCCGCGAAACTGGCAGACGTCAGCGCCGAGGAGGTGCTGCGGATGGCGACCACACACGGCGCCAAACTCGCTGACAAGGAGTACGGCGTGGTCGAGGAGGGTCGGCCGGCGAAACTGCTGGTACTCGACGGCGATTCGGACAACCTCTGTGATGCGAAGGACCTCGTCCGGGCCGTGGTGCGGCGGGCCGGCGAAGCCGACGTGACGGACGTCCTGCTGTAACTCGGCGCGATAGTACGCCGCTCAGGGGAACGGGTGGTATGCCCGGTCGGGTCGGGGTTCGAACCCCATCGACGACGCCACGGTCTCCAGCCGGTCGCCGAAGAACGCCTCGCCGGTGAACAGCGGCTGGGCCGACGGCACTACGACGCGAACGCCCTCGAAGCCGAGCGACGCCACGTCCCGCGGCGTCAGCCGGGCGGCGTAGGGCGAGAGTCCCGCTGTAGTCACCCGATTGATAAGCTCTGTGAGCTCCGTCTCGCCGGATAGCTCGTCGGCGTCGTCGACGACGCTCGAGGCGGGGACGGTCGCTTCGAACTCGGTTAGTTCGCGGACGCGCTCGGGGAACTCCCCGTACTCGCCGATTGCGCCGCCCTCCTCGCGGGCCTGTTCTGGACCCATGTTCCGGAGTTCGATCCAGTTCTGCAACGCCTCCGCGAGCGCACTCTCGGCGGCGTCGACGGGGTCGAGCGCACAGCCCGAGCCAGCCGCGAACGCGGGCCACTCGCCGTCATCACGGTGGACGGTGACGGCGACCACCGGGACGTCCACGTCCTGCGTGAGCAGCGACGTGGAGACGGAGAGCTCCTCGGCGTTCGCGCGCCGGCGCAGGCGGTCGAAGCTGTTGGGGTCGGTCTCACTCCCGCCTTCGATACTGAGCCCCAGCGGCTCGTAGTCGGAGTACCACGCGAGCATCGTCGCGTCACGCTCGAGGACCTCGTAGAGCCCCGAGAGCGTCGCCTCGACGGTCGAACTACCGAGCCCGAGGCCGGTGGTGATCGGCGGCTTGATACGCTCCTCCGGCGGTGGGTACTGCACGACTTCAGCGGGAAGCCACGCCCCCGAACCGGCGTCGAGGTCCATCGCCGGCGCCCAGCGCCGTTCCTCGGTCGCCGTCGGCTCGGGGTAGTTCTCGGGACGAACGAACCGCGTCGGCGACACGGTGCCGTCCAACTCGGCGGCAGCGGCTTGTCGGAACTCCGACTCGCGGTAGACGCCCGCGCTGTAGCGCTCCAGCGCCTCACCGAGCGCTTTCATATACGCCCGGTTCCAGTCCGCATCGGCGCCGGCAGCGAACTCCGCGGCCCGGACGTCGGAGAACCCTGTGGTGTCTGCGGTCTGGGCGAGGTAGTACGGCAGTGGGTAGGACTCTTGTTCGCCGACCTGCTGGACCGGGCCGACTCGGTTGTCGACGGCGGACTCCGCGCGGTCGATGGCGTCTGAAAGCGACGCATCGCGATGAGTCAGGGTGAGCGTACGATCCCGGCCGTTACTGCAGCGACAGAACGGGACCGGCTGGAAACGGCGCTCCGGCCCTTCGACCTCGACGACCGTGCCGCCGAGGTGCTCGCCGGTCAGATGTCGGATTGCGCGCCGCGCGGCGAGCGCGCCCGCGTACCGAACGGCGCTCCGGACGCCCTGTGTTTCTTCGGCGGGCTCGACCAGCGTAGCGGCGACCCGCTGTCGAAGGCAGCGAAAACAGGCCGACTCCCCGCTGAACAGCGAGACCGCGGCGTCGAGCTCCTCGACGGCGTACCCGCCGACGCCGCCGACCTCGACGGCGACCCAGCGGTCGAGTGTCCCCGTTGCGGTGCCGAAGGCCTCCGCGCCGGCCGCGCCGACGACGAAGCCGAAATCCATGCCAGAAAGCTCTGCGGCGTCGGTCTCCGTGACCCGTGCGTCGAGATCGCCCATCGCCGCGTCGATGGCGTCGACGGCCGGCCCGGTTCCGACGATACCGATATCCATGGCTGCGGGTTGTCGCTCTGATAGAAAAAGGGTCTGGTGGGCGGCCCGTCGTTAGCTCGCGATCATCGACTGGGCGACGCTCGCCAGCTCCTCGGCGTCGGTGTCCTGGAGCCGCTCGTCACCGAGCTTGAGCCGCAGGCGCGGCCGACCGACGTCGATGGGCACCTTCTCCGTGTCGATGAGGCCCAGCTCCTCCAGCCGGGTCTTGGTCCGGGAGAACGTTGCCTTGGACGCGATGCCCACGTCCTCGCCCCACTTGCTGATGTCGTAGAGCAGGACGTCGTTTTTCGCCGCGACCAGCAGCGTGATGGTGACTTCGTCGAGGCCGTCACCGTCACCGCGGGCGGTCTCGAGCGAGGAGAGCACGCTGTCGAAATCCTCGCGGGTCTGTTCGTCGATATTCTCGCCGATGGTCTCCCGAACTCGGCTGATCGACGGGGTCCGGAGCTTGAACGGCTCGGCAGCGTCGAACCGTTGGGAGTACGTCTCGAAGGCCGTATCGACGAACGCTTCGTCGTCGGTCGTCAGCCCGGCGACGCGGTCACCAGCTGTGACGACGGCGACGGTCCGGTCGGCCGTGACCAGCAGCGAGTTGTCTACAGGGGCTTCGAGGCTCCGAATCTCGAGGTCGCCCGCCTCGACGAGGTCGGCGGCGCTACTCGCGACGAGGAAATCGTTCATCACATCCTTGAGCAGGCGTTCCTCGGCGAGCAGCTTCACCGACGGCAGTTCGCCCTCGAACGCCGTTCCGAGTTCCACCAGCGCCTCGACGGTTTCGCTGGATGGGTCGACGACGAACAGGTGACCGTCGGCGTCTTCGACAGCCGATCGGAGGATATCCTCTATCTCGTTACCAAGTAAATTCGAGGCCATTGTACCTTGAGTGTATGTGCCGATCAATATTTAATACTAACGGGAAGATAGAGCGATCAGCCTCTCATGACACAAATTCCGGTTGAACACACGCGATAGAAAGGAGGAGTGCTGTCGGTATGGTGGCCATAATACTTATACACCTTTTGGTATAATACTGATTTCATGTCACGGGACTACGCGAGCTCAGCGCTTGGCGTTCGACTGACCGGGTTCGCCGCGAACCACCCGAAACTCATCATGACGCTGGTGCTGCTGCTCGCACTCGTAGTGGCACAGGGGAGCGTTGCGGCGGCGACTGATGTCGATGCCGGGGGGACGCTTTTCGGCACCAACGGCTCAGGCTCGGTCGACGACGGCCCCTAATCCGCCGATAGCTGTTCGGCGAGCTCCGTCGATAAGTGGACGTCCTTGCGGTAGATAACCGCAAACCCACCCGTCCGGAGGAAATCGACCAGCCGGTCCCTGGTGAGCGTGAACTGCTGTTCGTTCCCGACCAGGGTCGGGCGGTCCGACTCCTCGAGGTGGACCGTCATTCGGCTGCCGGTCCTGGTGGGGGTCGGCATCCGGTAGGTTAGCGAGAACCGGTCGTCGTCGACCTCTGAGAGCGTGACCTCGGGGCCGACCAAGGAGTCGGTCTGTGTCAACACGTGAGAGCCGTCACCGACGACGGCGTAATCTTTCCCCATGATGACTCGTCGTCGCGCGAGCGAGAGCGCGCGCTCGATGCTGTAGCCGTGGGCCACGAGTCGGGCGAACGTCGTCCCCACTTTCGCGGCGTGACTGTCGAGCACCTTCTCGAAGGTGACGGCGCCGGCGACGCTCCCCTTGCGCACCATCTCCAGACCCTCTTCGTAGGAGCCACAGGCGTTGAGGAAGAACGTCTGGGCCCGTGACCGGTCCACTGAGGAGACCGAGAGGTTGCCGTCCGGACAGCGCAGCCCGGACTCCTCGCAGTGGCCGATGAAATGGAGCAGGTCGTTCTGGCTCTCGATGGTTCGTGCCAGTTCGGCGGTCGTCAGCGACTCTCGCACGTCGACGTCGATGTCGAGTTCCTCGGCGCGGCGTCGATAGATTTCGTTCGCCTGGGCGTGTTCGTCGCCCATCTCGCCCTCGTTCAGCACCGTCACGACGGAGATGGGCTCGCCGGCGCGGGCGCGGTACGTTCCCCGGTTCTCGTACGCCTCCGGGAGCATCTTGAACGTATCCACGGCGACACCGTCGCTCAGCCAGCCGTGGAACCGGCTCGGCCCCAGCTCCGGCTCGAGGAGTTCGACAGTCGGAACCTGACTGCCCCCTCTCCGGTAGAAATCCGAGAGTGACCTGTCGAGGCGGTCCTCGTCGCTCAGCGAGCCGCTTCTGGGCGTGAACAGCTGCGGGACGTTCCCCAACACGTAGGGGAGCACCTGCACGTGTTCGTAGGTCGGCTTGACGTAGAGCGAGAGATGCCACTCGGGGAGTCGGTCGACGACCGACTCGAAGGCGGTATTGCGATACGCGACGACGCGCTCGCCGATAGCCGCGTCGTAGAGTGCCCCGGCGTCGATGGCGAGTTTATCGAGCAGGTCGGCCTCTCGCACGTCAGCGCTGTGTGGTCCCGCGGTTCGGACGAGACAGTCCAGCCAGAAACAGCGCCGGAGGAGCGACGCGACCCGTTGTTCGTACTCCCGGCCTCTCCCGAGATGGACGGTCGTTCCGGCCGCCGAGAGCGTCGGCTCCACACCAGCTTCGGTCCGGATCTCGGCGCCGAGATACTGTGCCAACGGCGCTGCCGGCAGCAGCACCGACAGCTCGGGCGGAAGCCTTAGCTCGACACCGGTGTCGGGGGTTCCCATCGCGATTTCGTCGGGGATCGACTGCTCCTCCCCGAACTCGACGAGCGGCGGGTGGGTTCGCATCGAGTTGAACGACCGGTCGGCGGTCGTCGATCGGTGCGACACCGGGAACGAAGAGAGCGCGGTTGCGACGCCCTCGGGGGTCTTCGGGACAGTGATACTCTCCGGGGGCGACTCGTCACGGCTCCGGAAACCGACTCGGACCCGTCTAGGGCCTGGAAACGAGAGGACGCCCTGCTCGTAGTTCGGCAGCGAGAGTTCGAACGAACCGTCGAACCTGATGTAGAGCTTCAGCGGCGTTTCGATGCGGAGCTCGTAGCTCCCAGTCGAGAACTGGATCGGCCCCTGTTCGCTCCTGACCGTGGTCGTCTCGCCCGTTTCGAGGTCCGTGACGAAGACGAACGCTGGCGGGAACTCCACGCGCTGTACTCGGCCACTGCGCTCTGCATCGACTGGCAAGTCGAGCGTCGGCGCACTCGCTACCGGCACCCAGGAGGCAGCCTCCAGCTGTATGGAGGTTTTGGCTCTGTCGACGGCGTGAATACTGCCGTCAATGTAGTAGACCTCCATTGTCGAACGTGGAGGCCTTCCACGCTCTGCCGCTAAATCTCTGTCGGGGACGACAGTCAGCCTTAATGCGCCCCTGACCGGGCTTCGTTGTATGGAGCACGATCCCGTTCGAGAGGTGGACCCCGAGGTTGCTGATGCGCTCGAGTCCGAAATCGCCCGCCAGCAGGACACACTCGCGATGATCGCCAGCGAGAACCACGTCTCTGAAGCCGTGATGGACGCCCAGGGCAGCGCCCTCACCAACAAGTACGCCGAGGGCTATCCCGGCAAGCGCTACTACGGCGGCTGCGAACACGCCGACACTGTCGAGCAGTTGGCCATCGACCGGGCCAAGGAGCTCTGGGGGGCCGAGCACGTCAACGTCCAGCCCCATTCGGGCTCACAGGCGAACATGGCGGTGTACATCGCCGCACTCGAACCGGGGGACAAGATTCTGAGTCTGCGCCTCACCCATGGCGGCCACCTCAGCCACGGCCACTCGGCTAACTTCGTCGGCGACCACTTCGAAGTCGAGCATTACGAGTCCGACCCCGAAACGGGATACCTCGATTACGAGGCGCTCTACGAGCACGCCCAGGAGTTCGACCCCGACATGATCATCTCGGGCTACTCTGCGTACCCCCGCGAGGTCGAGTGGGATCGCATCCAGCGGGCCGCCGCCGCCGCTGATGCGCTCCACCTTGCGGATATCGCGCACATCACAGGACTTGTCGCCGCCGACGAGCACGAGACCCCCGTGGGCACCGCCGACTTCGTCACCGGCTCCACCCACAAGACTATCCGCGCCGGCCGTGGCGGGATGGTGATGTGCGGTGAGGAGTGGGCAGAGGCAATCGACAAAGCGGTTATCCCCGGGATGCAGGGGGGCCCACTGATGCACAACATCGCCGGCAAGGCCGTCGGCTTCAAAGAGGCGCTCACCCCCGAGTTCGAGGAGTACGCAAGCCGGGTCGTCGTCAACGCCGAGGCGCTCGCCGAACGACTGCAGGACCGCGGACTGGAACTCGTCTCGGGCGGCACCGACACCCACCTGGTACTGATCGACCTCCGGCCGTCCCACCCCGACACCACCGGAAAGGACGTCGAGGAGGCACTGCAGAACGCGGGCATCGTTCTCAACGCCAACACGGTGCCGGGCGAGACCCGCTCGCCGTTCAACCCCTCGGGCATCCGTGCTGGCACGCCCGCCCTCACGACGCGTGGATTCACGGCCAGTGACTGTCGAACGGTCGCCGACCTCATCGCCGATGTCGTCGACGCCCCGGAAGACGAGGACGTGCTCGCTGCGGTCGCCGAGACGGTCGGCGAACTGACGGACAAACACCCGATATACGAGTAGCCCGGCAGCCGCTGGCTGGGTTTTTTCGGCGCTGACTCACCCATCGCCCACTGAGTGGGGCGGACCGGAGTGTGTTGCATATTCTTGTGTATTCAACCGGTTTCACTACACTCGCTATACACGTATCCGAGAGTTGAAGTGCAAGCGGTCCCCGCGTCTCCGCATGAACGACGCCATCCGAGGGCGGTCTGGGCGGGCCGACATCATCGACGGCGAGGCGGTTGCTGAACAGGTCCGCAGAGAGGTCACGGGGGCCGTCGAACAGCTCCGGGCCGCGGATGTGACGCCGGGGCTGGCGACGGTACTGATGAGCGACGACCCCGCGAGCGAGACGTACGTGCGGATGAAACAGCGCGACTGCGAGGAGGTCGGTATCGAGAGCCGACACGTCGAACTGGACACCGACGCGCCGCAGTCGGAGCTGTTTGCGACCCTCGACGCCCTGAACGACGACCCCGAAATCGACGGCATCCTGGTTCAGCGGCCGCTAACAGAGAGCGTCGACGAGCCGGCGGCGCTGCGCCGCGTCGACCCGGCGAAGGACGTCGACGGGTTCCATCCCGAGAACGTCGGGCGGCTGGTGACCGGCGATCCACGGTTCGTCCCCTGTACGCCGCTTGGAGTCCAGCGGCTGCTGACGGAGGCGGGCGTCGAGATCCCCGGCTCGGACGTGGTCATCGTCGGACGTTCGGAGCTGGTCGGGAAACCGCTGGCGAACCTCCTGTTGCTGCGCGGCGAGGGCGGTGATGCCACCGTGACGGTCTGTCACTCCAAAACGGCGGAGCTCGAGGCCCACACCGCCCGTGCGGACGTGGTTGTCGTCGCCGCCGGTGTCCCCGAACTCGTCACTGGCGAGATGCTCTCCGAGGGAACGGTGGTTATCGACGTGGGGATCAACGAGGTCGGCTCCGGCGAGGACAGGGAACTCGTCGGTGACGTCGCGCAGGAGGACGCCGCCGAGATCGCCGAGGCGATCACGCCCGTTCCCGGTGGTGTCGGTCCGATGACCCGAGCGATGCTTCTGCGCAACACGGTTGTTTCAGCCGCCAGAAAGAGCGGCGTCGATATCGACCTCGCCTGAGCCGGTCTCAGGCGGTGACGACCGTCACCGGCCCCTCGAAGTCGAGGATGACGCGCTGGGCCACGTCGCCAAAGATCGCTTTCCCAGTCGGGGAGCGGCGCTGGCCCGTCAGGAAGACGTGATCACAGCCGTGGTTCTCGGCGCCTTCCAGGATGATTTCGGTCCGCTCGCCGACCGCGCCGGCGGTTTCGTACTCGATGTCGAGATCTCCGAGCACCTCGATTCCGACGTCTTTCGCGAAGCTCCGTGCGCCCTCGAGCGCCTGCTCGACCGAGTAGCTCACGTCGGCCTCCGGGATCGACTCCAGGGCCTCCCGTTCCTCGGTGTACTCCTCGTCGCTCGTCACACAGAGCAGCGTCAGCTTGGCGTCGACGCCGGCAGCGAGTTCTCCAGCCTCTCGAACGAGGTCTTTTGTCACTTCGTCCGGTCCAACAACAGCGAGTGCGTGTTCCATACACCAGCATGGACGGGGTTCGCGTATAAATGTGGTTGAAAACGTGATAACACGCGCCACGGTGTCGGGGCGGGCCACCCCCACTGTCGAGCAGGCGGGACACCCGGCGGCCCGTGGCCGGGGAGCGTCAACCGGTCGAGCGTGTCCCGCGCTGTTGCGGCGACTCGACCGGCGTCAGTCAGTGCACAGGCTGGCTGGTCCCGGTCTGGTACTTGAACGTTCGGCTGGCAGGGCCAACTTGGGAAACCAGATCTGGTGGGCCGCTCACTCCAGCCGATCGAGTCGGTCGAGTGCGGTTGACAGCGCCCCATTGTCGCGCCCATCCTCCCCCGTCAGGTAGCGATGGAGGTCGTTGCACGCGTCGACGAGCCGTTCGGCCTCGACGGGCGGGACGTCGCCACCGAGGGCGTTCAGCCGCTTCCCGTGGTCGCGAATTCGCTCGAGTACGCGTCGCCCCTCCGAGTCGGGGGTGTCGTCGAGGTATGTGGCAACGTCCTCGCGGTACGCGTGAACTGCGGTGGCGTAGGCCAGGCCGCGCGCGTCGGTCAGGGAGTCGGGGACCTCGTCAGGGGCTGGTCGCTCGCCCAGGTCGGCACCGGCAAGCAGCGCGAGGAGATAGCGCTCAGTCTCGTCGTCGATGCGCTGGCCACGGTCGACGCCGATGCGCTTGTCTCGGCGCTCGTCCGCGATGGCTGCGCGGAGCTCCTGTACCGCGAGGAACGTATCGTCGAGGGGCTGGAGTTCCCCAGCGTGGATGAACCCGCGCTTCCGGAGATAGGTCCGGCAGTCGTCTTCGATCTCGTCGGCCACGTCGAGGATATCCGCGTCGTCACTGACCGCGTCACGGTATGGGCTCAGATCTATTTCGACCGGGCTGTCGGTGTGGCGCTTGCGCTTGTCTTCGACGGCCACGCTCCGGAGGCTCCCGCAGTTCGGGCAGGTCGCATCCCCCGTCTCGTAGTAGGACCAGCGAGTCCTGCAGTCCTTGCACTCGCGCTCGCCGCGGAGCTTCATACCGAACGATTGGGTCGCGAGCGGGAAAACCACGCGGGTCGCACCTGGCACAACTGAGACAGATGAACCCATGCCGCCCCCAGAGCTAAGTACGAAACCGCCATACTCCAGCCCACATGTCACACCAGACATCCACTGAGGATAGAGGAAGCCGCCAGCCGGCGGCTGGTCGAGAAATCGGCCGACGCTGAGGCGGACGGACGAGAACTGGTTCTGACGCTCCCCGACGGCGAGCAGCGGCTCTCCCGACGGGCGGCGACGAAGCTCAGGGACGAACTGACCGCCGCCCTGACCGGCCGCCAGGCGTATCTCCGTACCGCGGGCGAGCATCGCGCGGACGGGAGCTACGTGGTCTCACGGCTGACCGCCGACTCCGCGGGCCACGCGAAGCAGTTCCGGGATTTCCGGGCGCTCGAAGCCCTCTTCGAGCGGTTGCCCGAACGGTTCGACGCCGAGGAGCTCGGCGCCGCGGCGACCCGCGGCGAGGAGCGCCAGCAGCCGTCGCTCTCGGGCAGCCGACGCCACCTCGTCCTGCGACACTTTGTCGAGCACCCGGCGTTCGACTGCGAACTCGTCTCCCGCCAGCCGCTGACCGCTCGGAAGGCACAGCCGCTGGCTTGCGAGGCGACCGAAGGAGACGCGGTCGAGCGGGAGGTGGCGCCGATGGACTGACCCCACTCTCGGGGCGCCGGCTGTGAGGGTGATCCGTGCTGGCGGTCGTTCGGCGTCAACGCTTTTCTCACAGCGCGTTCCATTTTCATCGATGACGTTCTCCATCGTCGCCCGCGACCCAGAGCTTCGCGAACGTCGCCTACGGTCCAGAGGGGCTGGAGCATCTCCGCAACGGTCTCACTGCCGAGGAGACCATCGAACAACTCATCGAAGCGGACGACGAGGCCGACCGCCGCCAGGTCGGCGTCGTCGGTAGCGACGGCTCCGTTGCGGGCTACACCGGCGAGGAGTGTTTCGACACCGCCCTCGACGTCCAGGGCGAGCAGTACACTGCGCAGGGGAATATCCTCGAGAACGAGGAGACGATTCACGCGATGGCTGAGCGGTTCGAGGAGACCGATGGGGGCCTCCCCGGGCGGCTCATCGCGGCGCTCTACGCCGCCGACGAAGCGGGCGGGGACTCCCGCGGGAAGCAGTCGGCCGCGCTCTACGTCGTCAAACCCGAGGGTGGCTACGACGGCAAGAACGACCGCTGGGTCGACGTGCGCGTCGACGACCACGACGAGCCGATCGCGGAACTGGAGTCGTTTCGCGGGATGAACAACTTCGAGAACCACTCGCTCGCGGTCATCGAGGACGCACTCGCGCGGGGATGGCCCGTCGCCGAGGGGGAGGGTGAGGACCGGATGGTCGACGCCCTCTGGCACGGGCTCCAGCGACTCGAGCGGAAGTAAGGGAGCACTCTGCCCGACCCGACTGCTCGTTACGGGTAGCGCTCTGCCCGACCCGACTGCTCGTTACGGGTAGCGCTCCGCCAGACCCAAACGGGCACGCATCCAAACACCAGTATGCGCGAGGAAGCCGAGATTCGGGAGCAGTACGAATTTCTACAGGAGCAACTCGAGTCCGAGGAGATGAACCACGAGGGCGTCAGGCAGATGTTCACCTATTACAAACGAGCACTCGGCTGGGTGCTCGAGGAGGAGCATATCTGAGCGAGAGACCCTGTTCAATCTCCGACAACACTACGTTTAACTACACCCACGGCCATTATCAAGTGACGCTTCGACTGGAGGGCCGAAGCGTCAGCGGGGACCGTTTCGTGAGGCCGACCCTCGGGCACATCTTTTCTCGTGCCCGGGACGGCTTCATTTCGAACGAACTGCTGAGTACCAACGCCGTCGCTCCTATCAGAGCGACAGTATAGTGAATGTCTAAAAAAGGATACCACCTGTATTGTGCATACCTACGGTACGAGGTGTGGCTGGGCCGATACCCCGTACCGCCCCAAACCTTTATCAGTTTATCGAGACAAAATACTATCGAAGCGATGTACGACCTTACCGGGTTCCAGCGCGACCTCCTCTACGTCATTGCGGGGTTGGACGAACCACACGGGCTCGCCGTGAAAGACGAGCTCGAAAAGTACTACGAGAAAGAAATCCACCATGGGCGGCTCTACCCGAACCTCGACACCCTTGTCGATAAGGGGCTGGTCGAGAAGGGCCAGCGTGACCGACGAACGAACTACTACACGTTGACGCGACGGGGCAAGCGCGAAATCGAGGCGCGGCGGGAGTGGGAGTCCCAGTACGTCGACCTGTAGGCTACGTTTCGTCGGTCACGTCGGCCTCCTCCGAACTATTACTGGCGGAGGAGTGGTCAGGCTCGAATTCGTCGAAGCTGAACTGCTCGGTTTCGACGGCCATGTGGCTTGGGTCGATGGCGTAGGGCTCGATCGGTCGCCCAGCGATAAGCTCCGGAAGTACGATGCGGCCGAACCGAACGACGAGCACCAGCAGCATCGGCATCAGGAAGATGCCGTACCAGCCGAACAGCAGCGGACCGAGCGTGTACGCGAGCATCACCGCCCCGACGTGAAGCGACCGGCCGGAGACGTACGGTCGCAGAATGAGGTCGGGGATGGTGTCGACGACAACGAACGAGACGACGGCGAAGGCGATGACGAACGCCAGCGTCCCCGCCGCGCCCGAGAGCAACGCCTGGACCAACAGCAGCGCGGCCACCGGGAAGTACACCAGTTTCATCCCCACCACCGGGATGAGGCTCGCGATGCCGGCGAGCAGGCCAATCAGCGCCGGGGCGGGGATGCGTAGCTCTGGTGGCGCGAACACGTTGAGCGCCGAGTAGGCGATGACGCCGATGGTGCCGGTCAACACCGCGTTGAGGATGTTGCCGAAGAAGATGGAGTTGAAGTCCCGGTCGACGGCATTGAAAAACGTCTGGACGATGGCCCGCTCGTCACCGAACCGGAGGTAGAACCACCGCGCCAGCCGGTGATCGTCGCGTAGCAGATAGAACGCCAGCGCCATCATCACGAACAGGTGGATGAACGCGATGCTCAGCGTCGCAACGGTGCCGAACGCGGAGCCGAGCGAGGAGAGCAGTTGGGTGATGTCACCCGTGGAAAGCACGCCCTGAAGTGCATCCTGCAGCAGCATCGCGGGGTCGGCGACGCGGTCGAGCATCGCCGGGTCGATGCCGAGCTGTTCGAGGTCAACCGGCGCGCTGTTTGCGTATCTGTCGATCTCCTGCAGCGCGATGGTGAAGGCGTAGACGACGAGCAGCAGCGCCGGCAACACCAGCGCGAACAGCGAGACGGCGGCGGCGAGGCTGGGATTGTTGAGGGCTCGCCGCAGCTGCCGGTGTATGGGGCGGGTGGCGTAGTAGATGAACAGTCCGAACACGATCGTTCCCACGAACGAGTAGGCGACGAACAGCAGCGCGGCCGCGAGGGAGAACCCGAGCGCCCACCAGGCCAGTCGGCCTTTGTCGAGTTCGGGGAACTCCATACGCCGAAGCGGTTTGGCGCGGGCATAAACGTGTTCCCGGCGTCTGATTGTCATCACCAGTTATCGGTTCCTCTGTTGTACGTGGCGCTCTATCCAGACACGCGCGCTCCAGACCGACGCGATAGTTACGAGATCGCGCTCCGAGCCGGTGGTCCGGCTCCTCGTCGCGGGTGCGCTCGCTCTCTTTCCTTGCCTCGAGCGCGAGTGGTCGGAGAAATCCGCCCCGGTCCGGACGTTCTCGCTTATCAGTCTCTCGGAGGCGACGGCGACGATGTTCTCTCAGCGCACGGTGATCGGCGATACTCCTCACACTGATTACGGTTGCGACGTCCGCAGCGTTGCGTGCCGGCGGTTCGGTCAGCTAAACGGCTGCATCGTCAGCTTAACAATCACCCTCTGCGTGGGCGTCGCATGGACCGGCACACTGCAGAGCCGGAGGTTTCTGACCTCCCCGGTGAGAACGCACGAGCCTGGGTCGATTACCACCACGAGTTCGCCGCGCCGAGTACGTACGTCTACGAGTTCGTCTGGGACCACACCGCGCCTGCCGAGGGCCCGTTCTGTACGGACGTGGACGGCAACGTGCTGATGGATTTCACCAGCCACGTCGCCGCAGCCCCCCTTGGGTACAACAACCCCAAGATAATGGACAAACTGGGGGAGTTCGATCTCGTCGACCCGCTAAAGATCGCGGGACAGGACTTCTACGTCTCCGACGGCAACCCGCCAGGGGAATCCAAGTTCCCCGGCACGTCCGGGCTGATGGACCGCATCACCGCCATCTCCGAGACGTTCGACATGGGGACGGTGTTCATGTCGAACTCCGGCGCGGAAGCGGTCGAGAACGCGATGAAGATCGGCTACGACCACAACCCGATGGCGAAATACGCGTTCACCTTCGAGGGCGCGTTCCACGGCCGCACCCTCGGCGCGCTCTCGCTCAACCGCTCGAAAGCCGTCTACCGCAAGCGCTTCCCCGAAGTCGCGAGCGTGCACGACCTGCCGTTCTGTTCCTGTGAGGGTGCGCCCGCGTTCTGTGAGTGTGGCTACTTCGCCGGCGACGAGTCGGCGTTCCGGAAGAAGATCGACCCAAAGACCGGCCACGTCGACCCCGAGGAGGTCGCGTTCCTCATGCTGGAGCCCATCCAGGGCGAGGGCGGCTACCGGTTCCCCAGCGAGGCGTTCGCGCGCGACATCGCGGCGGTCACTGAAGAGTACGACATCACCCTCATCGCCGACGAGATTCAATCGGGCGTCGGCCGAACGGGCGAGTGGTGGGCCTCCGAGCACTATCCGTTCGACCCGGACGTGATCACCTCCGCGAAGGGCCTCCGTGTGGGCGCCACCATCTCTGATGCGGAGGTGTTCCCTGACGAGAAGAGCCGGATCTCCTCGACCTGGGGCGCCGGCGACTTCCTTGCCGCAGCCCAGGGGGCGTTCACCATCGACGCCATCGCCGAACACGACCTGCTGGACAACGCGACCGAGCGCGGCCGGCAGTTCCAGGAGACGGTTCGCGACGCCGACCTCCACGGCGTGAAAAACATTCGCGGGAAGGGGCTGATGCTCGGGATGGACTTCGAGAGTTCCGAGCTGCGTGACGACGTGGTCGCCGCGGCGTTCCAGCGTGGCCTGTTGCTACTTGCCTGTGGCCACAAGACCCTGCGCGTCCTACCGCCGATGGACGTGACCGAGCGGGAGATCGAACTCGGCGCGTCGCTGCTGACGGATGCCATCGAAGCGGTCAACTGAGAGGCTCGCCGCCGAACTCCTCACCGAACTCAACGCGGGACTGCCGTCCGCTGCGCTCGAACTACTCGTCGCTCACTGAGACACCATGTCCGTCGAGTGGACCGGGAACTCGAGCAACGTGACGTGGTCGGGACGGGTGACGGCGAAGACGACGGCCGCAGCGACCTCGCTCGGGTCGAGCGCTCGGCCGTCCCAGTCTTCCCAGTCCCGCATCTCCGTGACGACCGGTCCCGGCATCAGCGTCGTGACCCGGACGCCGGCGTCGGATACCTCCTTCCGGAGGCCGCGGCAGAACCCGTTCACGCCGAACTTCGTGGCGGAGTAGACGCCCCCGGCAGGGTTCCGCGCGTTCATCGAGGAGATCGCCACGATGTCCCCGCCCCCGGAGTCGAGCATACTCGGCAGGACAGCGTGGGTCACGTTCATCAGACCGAGGAGGTTGACCTCGACCTGTCGCCGGAGATCGGCCCGCGACTGCTCGGCGGTCGGCTCCATCACGAGGACGCCCGCGCTGGCCACCAGGACGTCGATACCGCCGAACGTCTCGGTGGTCTCCTCGACCAGCGCTTCGATCTCGGACTCCTTCGTCACGTCGGTCGGAACTGGGTGGGCACGTTCGCGACCGATCTCATTCGCGATCGTTTCGAGGCGCGTTTCCCGGCGGGCAGCCAGGACGACCTCACAGCCCTCGTCCGCGAGCGCGCGGGCGGTCGCTTCGCCGATTCCTGACGAGGCGCCGGTGACCAAGGCGACGGTACCGGACAGATCCATGACTCAATCATGTCCGTGGGTGTCATAGAACTTTGGACATCACGGGTTCGGCCCGGGCCCCGGCTCGGTCAGATCGTGGTGAACCGAGCCATTCCCCACACTCACAGGGAGCTCGGCAGTCGGATTGCGAGCGGTGCAGCGGTCGCGCCAGAGCCTGCCCCCCAACTCGACGCCTCCCACACCGGTTTCGAGACTAACTACTTTTGGGCTGGACCACATACTGTACCACGGAGGTGAACTCATGGTGAGCAGCCACTGGCTACTCGGCCTGTTGGCCGGGACGATGGCGGTTCACGCGCTGGTCCTGTCCCGTGCGTATCGCCTCCGCCAACGGGACCGTACGACCAGTACCGCCGCATCGCGAAGCGAGACAGCCCTGCTCGACGTCGAAGCGGGCGTCGTGAAATGTCCCGAGTGCGGAACCACTAACGAATCGGGATACCGGTACTGCCGGTCCTGCGTGACGGAACTCCCGATGACCATGGAGTTCGAGCGGAGCAGCGACAGTCCGCTCGGACGGGTCATGCGGTGATCGCCCGCTTTTCAATCCGCTGTTCCTCGTCGTCACCGCGAGCGACCGGAGTCCCCGTGAGCGGGTCAAGAGCCGACCGTAGCGAGGCTCGCAGACTTTTGCTCGAGCGTTTGCCAGGGCCGGCTTCGCCGGCCCGCAGCAAAAGGTCGGTACGCAAAGGTCGGTTCTACATCTGGTAGCGGCGCTCGTCGTCGCGGTCCGGATACTGGCTGCCACCGGTCATCTCCTCGTAGGTCGCGCCCGCGAGATACTCGTCGTAGGTCACGTCGTAGCCGCTGCGCAGGTGGAAATCGAGGTCGCCGCTTCCCACGACCTGCTGGAACAGCGCGTGGATGCCGCGGCGGAGCAGTTCGCCTTCGTCGGCACCCAGGGCGGCCTGCAGCATCGCGAGTTCGTTTTTCGTCTCCCGGTCGAGGGCCACGGTGGGCTCGTCGCCGAGGTCGCTGTATGCCGCCATCACGTCGTCATCGAGTTCGTCGAGACTCATGGTCGTGTGGTCCGGCGGCAGCGGAATACGGCTTGCGGAGTCAGAGCTGTGCGTGGCAGCCGGGACAGACGGCGCTTTCGACGTCGTTTTTTGCGCCACAGCGGAGACGGTCCTGCGAGCCGTCCTTCGGGGTGGGAGTCGATCAGGATGCCGAGCGGACAACGACGGCGAGCTTCTCATTGGAGACAGACGGTCCCCAGTTGTGAGCGTTCTCTTGCCTGGCGCTGGACCGCCACGGCTAACCGGCCGCCTCCCCGAGCATCCCCCATGACTGCCGGCGACTCCTCCGAGCCCGACGGGCGGGTCAAGCCGCTCCCGGCCGACGTCGACCTCGACGCCGTTCGCGACGCGCTGATTTCGTGGTACGAGGCCGACCATCGGGCGTTCCCGTGGCGCCGCACCGACGACCCCTACGAGATCCTGGTGAGCGAAGTGATGAGCCAGCAGACCCAGCTCGACAGGGTGGTGAGCGCCTGGGAGGCATTCTGCGAGCGCTGGCCCACCGTCGAGGAGCTCGCCGACGCCGACCGCGCCGAGGTGGTGGCGTTCTGGACCGACCACTCGCTCGGTTACAACAATCGCGCCAAATATCTCCACGAGGCGGCCAACCAGGTCGTCGACGACTACGGCGGCGAGTTCCCCGAATCGCCCGAGGCGCTCTCGGAGCTGATGGGTGTCGGCCCGTACACGGCCAACGCCGTCGCCTCCTTCGCGTTCAATAGCGGGAACGCCGTCGTCGACACGAACGTCAAGCGAGTCTGTCACCGCGCGTTCGCCACGCCTGATGACGACCGGTTGTTCGAGGAAGCGGCTCAGACGCTGATGCTGGAGGGCGAATCCAGCGTCTGGAACAACGCCATCATGGAACTTGGCGGCGTGGCCTGCGGGAAGAAGCCACGCTGTGACGAGGCCGGCTGCCCCTGGCGCGAGTGGTGTCACGCCTACCAGACCGGCGATTTCACCGCCCCGGACGTGCCCGAACAGCCCACGTTCGAGGGTTCACGCCGGCAGTTCCGGGGGCGGGTCGTCCGGGCGCTCTCGGAGTTCGACGAGCTCCCGCTGGCGAAGCTGGGCCCAAGAGTGCGCGTCGACTATGGGGGGGAACACGGTGAGGCGTGGCTCCGTGAGCTGGCGGCCGATCTCGACGACGACGGTCTGGTTGCGATCGACGACGACGGCGAGGAGACGGTCGTCCGACTCCGCCGGTAGCGCGGGCGGCAGGTTCACCTGCATCACCTCCCTGCGCGCTCTGGGCTCGGTGCGCTCCTGACCGAGGCTGTCGACGTACTGTGTCCCGCCGGGTTTGACTAGCCGACCGGTCGGGAGGACCCGATTCGGCCTCCCAGATAACGGGGTTAGCGCCGTCTCGTGCTCGGTCACCGTCCCAGCTCACGGAGCCGCTCCGTGAAGCGCTCGTGAACGACCCTCTGGGGGGTCTCGGAGGCGTTCCCCGTCCCCTCGCCGGTCGTGTCGCTGACTCCGGTTGGATACTCCTTTTACTGAGTACGGTGAATCACCGTTCGATGAACCCGCTGCTCGTCTCCCTTCTGCTTGCTGTCGTTTCGACGGGCGTCATCTGGAAAGGGAGCGAACTTCTCGAAGGTGCAGCTGAACGGCTGAGCAAACATTACGGGCTCCCCGTTGGCGTGCACGGTGCTGTCGTCGTCGCCGTTGGGTCAAGCTTCCCCGAACTCAGCTCCGTCGTCATCAGTACGGTGTTCCACGGCGAGTTCTCCCTGGGTGTCGGCGCCATCGTCGGGAGTGCCATCTTCAATCTCCTGGTCATCCCCGCGATGTCGGCGCTGTCGAGCGAGCGGTTGGAGTCCACTCGGGATATCGTTCTCAAGGACGCGCAGTTCTACGTCATCAGCATCCTCGTCCTGTTCATCGTCTTCGCCCTCGGTGCGACGTACGTCCCCGGGGGGACCAACGCCGCTGCGATCGTGACGCCGACGCTCGCGCTGTTCCCCATCGTGACGTACGGGATCTACGTCTTTCTCCACCAGCAGGACGTCAGTGAACACGTCAGTCTGGACGATATCTCCGTCTCGCCGCTGAAACAGTGGGCGATACTCGTGGGTGCGCTGGTGCTAATCGGCGTGGGGGTCGAGGGTGTGGTGCGCGCAGCGCTCACCTTCGGCGACGTCTTCGACACGCCGAGCTTCCTCTGGGGACTCACCGTCATCGCCGCAGCGACGAGTCTCCCCGACGCGTTCGTCAGCGTGCGTGCGGCCCAGAACGACGACGACGTCACCAGCCTCACGAACGTGCTGGGGAGCAACACGTTCAACCTCCTGGTCGCCATTCCCGTCGGCGTCCTGCTCGACGGCTCGGCGACCATCAACTTCCTCGCGGCGGTGCCGACCATGGGGTTCCTGGCGTTCGCAACGCTCGTGTTCATCGTGTTCACCCGGACCGATCTGGAGCTCACCAACGTAGAGGCCTACGGCTTCCTCGCGCTCTACGGTGTCTTCCTGGTCTGGATGGGGCTCGAATCCATCGGGGTAATCGAGACGGTGAAAGGAATCTGAGTGGGTGCAGATCGCCGGCTGAGCCGTCTTCCGACCCAATTTGCCGGTGGCGCTGTTGAACCGGTCCTCGCCTACTCACCCGGAGTGCTCGGAACGGCCACCACTCTTGCCATCTTCGCGCTCGAGCAGGCCATGTCGCTCGAACAGCGCGTTCCCTGTCTCGTAGGCCCTGAAGCCGTAGAGCTGGGAGGGACAGAGCAGATAGCGGTGCTTGACGCCGCCCTCAGACCGGTAGCGGACGACGAAGCGGGGCCGGGTCAGCAGCGGCAAGCCGTCGTGGGCGTCGACGCCGACGACCTTCTCGCGCGGGATTGTCAGCGATTCGTTCGATCCGTTGCGACCGAGATAGAGCGACCACGCGACGCCCGCGAGCAGGAGCCCGACGACCGCACCGGAGAGCCACGGTGGTGCGACGTTGAGACCGAGCGCGCCGCCGGCCAGCAGCGTCACGTAGAACAGCACGACGGCAGCGCGGCGCCAAGCCGGAATCTCCGTGCTCGTAAGCGCCTCCCGCACTGTCGCGAGCCATCCCCGGTTCTCGTACTCGATGCGGAGCTGCTCCGAGTCGACGAGACACCGGCCGGTTTTCGTCCGGAACGAGTTGCTCACGGCCATTCCGAGGCGGGTCGGCGGAATAGCGTTTTTGGGTCCACTCAGTACACCTCGAGAGAGTGACACCTATCGATCCACTCTCGCTGGTGGGTCTCCGAACTCACGACCCGACCCACGAGGTCCGCCTGCCGCCGGACACCCTCCTCGACGCACCAGCCGGCACAGTCCTGGTAGGCTCCTATCGAGAGGCGCTCACGGTCGGGCTCCCGAACGACCGGTATGGTCTCCGTGCCCGACAGCACAGCGGCCAGCGCACGGGTGTGCCCGTCCGCGAGCACGACGTGGCCGTTGTCCCCAACCTCACCACCCTCGCCGGCCACACCTCCCTCGACGACTCCGGCGTCCAGCCCAACGTCCTCCACCGGTTTCAGCATACGGGAGCGGCTTCGGGTCCGGGTCGTCGGCGTCCCACCAGTCCAGGACGTCCCGGAGTTTCTCGGCGCTCACGAGCAGTTGGCTGGGTTGGAGCGCGGCGAGGGGTAGTTGTTCGACAGAATCCGACCCCGACATGGTTCAGGACGCGGTAGAGACGATTTTGATCACGTCTCCCTCCTCCAGTTCGTGGTCCTCGCCGATGCGGCGGTTCGCCCGCGCGTCGACAGCGTGGAGATACCCCTCGCCGATATCGGTGTGGACAGCGTAGGCGAGGTCCTTCGGTGTCGAGCCATCCGGGAGCAGGACTGCGTCGGGAAGCACGTTCCCGGTGCCGTCGGTCCACTTGCTCTCGTTCTGGACGGGGTAGGCGGTGATGTGGTCGAGCAGGCCGTACACCGCCTCGTTCAGCGCCTCTTGGACCCCTGTTCCGCCGTGTTTCTCCATTACGGTCCGGACCTGTTCGAGCCCTTTCTCCTGTTTCTCGCTCACGTCGCCGACGAGTTCGAACTCCTCGTCGCCGGGGTCGTACGCCACGACGCCCGCCTCGGCGCCGTTTCGCAGCGCGAGCTCCCCGTTGGCAGTACAGGGGACGACGGGCTTGTCCACCTCCCGCAGCGCCTCGATGTTCTCCTCGGGCGCGATATCCACCTTGTTGGCGACGAGGACGATTGGCTTCGTCCTGGCGCGCAGGTCACGCGCGAGCGCGTTGCGGGTCTCGTCGTCCCAGTCCCGGGGGTTGTCGGGGTACTCGATCTCCCGGAGGGTGGCGGTCACGTCGTACTCGTCGGCGCCGAAGCCCGTGAGCAGCTCCGTCAGTGCGTCGTCGATGTCGAAGTCGGGCGACCGGGATTTGCGCTCGACGCTCTCCCAGTTGCTGTCGACGATACCCGCGAGCCAGCGGTCCATCTCCTCCTCGATGAAGGTGGCCTCCTCCAGCGGGTCGAACGTCCCGACCTCGACTGGTTCGCCCTCGGCATTCGTTGCGCCCGCGGCGTCGACGACGTTGAGGATGACGTCGGCGTCGGTGAGCGCGTCGAGGAACTGGTTGCCCAACCCCCGGCCCTCGTGGGCGCCAGGGACGAGGCCGGCCACGTCCAGAAGTTCGATGGGGACGTAGCGTTTCCCGTCGTGGCAGTTGTCGGTCCCACAGCGCTCCTCGAGGTCGAGACAGGGACAGCGAGTGCGAGTGTGGGAGACGCCGCGGTTGGGGTCGATAGTGGTGAACGGGTAGTTCCCCACGTCCACGTCGGCCATGGTGGCGGCCCTGTAGAAGGTGGATTTGCCGGCGTTTGGTTTGCCAGCGAGCGCGAGAGAGAGCATTACCTGCTGGTACTTTGCTCGGGTGCAACTGTTTTTCGGTCGGTTACTGGTACTCGGTCGGTGCGCTCACTGCGCGCTTCAGTCGCTCGTTTCACTCGCATCCTCCAGTGCGTAGCTGGCGAGAGCCTGCGGTTCTCGTCCGCCTCGCGACGGCGCAAGAACTGCGAGCACGTCTAGTCGCCGGGCGGGAGGCGGTGCGCTCTCAGTGTCCCTGGGAACTCCGAGGTGCTGTTGGCGGTACGGTTGCTGTCGTTTTGACGAAAACCGCTTCTCGTGTTGTCTTATCGGGCTGATCCACCATCCGCGAAACAGTCGTGCGCCACGAACACAGGTCCCCGAAACGTTTCCACCAC
>NZ_JAZKRY010000009.1:0-51736 GCF_036626355.1 Halolamina sp.
CATCCGTGTCGGTGATGGGAGCCCCTGACCCGGCGGCGTTCGACACCGTCGATGACACTATTCGCAGTAATCACTATCAGCAGCTGCGCCGCCGCTCGTCGAGAAGTGAGAGAGAACGAACCCCGAACAGCACGCCAGTGAGCGAGCTACTCGAGGTAGATCGCCGGCCGGAACGGGATCGCGTTGCCTGCGCGGTCGGCCGGATCCACCACGTCTTCGTCGTCCTCAGTGTACACCTCGACGTCCGCGTCGAACTCGCGGGCGAGGAACGGCGCAGCGTTCTCGTAGGCCGCTTTCTCGTCCATCTCCAGCAGTCGTGAGAGCTCCTCCTCGTCGTAGTTCCGGGCGAACTCGACGGCGTCCTGGGCGAGATCGTTCACCCGATTGCCCTTCTCGCGGAGCTCCGGATCGCTCATCACTTCGCTCATCACCGCGCCCACGTCGGCGCCGGCCTCCTCGACAGCCTCGAACACCGAACGCTTCCAGTCCGCGGCGACGTACACCCGGACCGTCTCCGGGTCGGTGTCGGTCACGTCGGCCACCTCGTGGATGTCCCCGACGAGCGTCTCGACGCGAGCCTGCTCGAGTTCGAGGCCGGGTGCTCGCAGCTCCTCGTCGACCTCGGGCCACGGCGCCTCCTCGGCCGAGGTGCCGCTCAGTTGCTCGTGCAGTTCGTTCGCGAGGAACGGGATAAACGGCGCCAGCAGGCGCAGCCGCGTCTCCAGCACGTGCCGGAGCGTCCAGCGCGCGCCCGGGCGCTCGAGGTCCGCACGGCGGCGGTACCATTTGAGATGCTCCTCGAAGCCGTAGAAGGCGGTCTGGGTCGCCGTCCGGGTCTCAGAGCGCTCCATCGCGTCGGTGGTCTCGGCGATGGCGTTCTGGAGCTTCGAGAGCAGCCAGCGGTCGACGCTATTGAGCGCCTCCCTATCGGCTGGCTCGCCGTCGACGTCGGCTCCCTTTGCCGGTGGCCCTTCCTCGATCAGCTCCTGTCCGCGGTTGTGGAACCGCCGTAGCTGGTCGTTGACGCTCTCGACGGCCGCCTCGCGCCAGTCGTAGTCCTGCCAGGGCTCGGAGGCGTTCAGCAGGAAGAACCGGACCGTATCGGCACCGTACTCCGAGATGGCCTCGCCCGGCAGCACGACGTGGCCTTTCGAGGAGGACATCTTCTGGCCCTCCAGCAGCCCCATTCCCATCACGACGATGCCGCCCGGCCACTTCGCCTCGGGGAACAGCTCGGCGTGGTGGTAGAGGTAGAACGTCAGGTGGTTGGAGATGAGGTCGTTGCCCGAGAACCGGTAGTCCACGGGGTACCAGTAGTCCCACTCCTCGCCCAGTTCCAGGGCCGTCTCGTCGGGATCGTCCACGGCGCTCTCCCCGTAGAACATCGTGTCGAAGAACTCCCTGTCCAGGTCCTCGACGGGGACGTCCTGGATGTGGGGCGCGACGGTGTAGTAGGACATGTAGATGGTGGAGTCAGAGAGCGGCTCGATGACGAACTCGTCGTCCCAGGGCAGCCGCGTGCCCAGCCCGTAGTTGCGGATACACGGCCACTCGTTGAGCCAGTCCACCGTGTGGGTGTACTCGCCACGGGTGTTCTCGGGGATGGCGTCGAGGTTCGCGATCGCGCGCTTGGTCTTCTCCATCCACGCCTCGTCGTTGTACCGCAGGAACCACGTCTCCTGGTAGGCGACCTCCACATCGCCACCGCAGCGGCAGATAACCTCCTCGCTGAACTCCTGCATCGTGTCGAAGGCGTCGCCCGTGTGGTGCTCGCGGTAGCTGTCGCGCACGTCCTCGACCACCTCGCCGGCGAACTCGCCGTACTCGTCGTTCAGCACGCCGGCGTGGAATTCGGCGTTGTAGAGATCGTTGGTCGCCTCCTCCAGCGCCGGGTCGTCGGTCGAGGTGATACCGTGCTCCTCGACGGCGGACTTCGCCGGAATCTCGCCGTAGCCCTCGATGGAGAGGATCGGAATCGGCTCGATCGCGCGGACCGCGCCCGGGTCGATGCCGTACTCGGTTAGCTCGTCGGCGCGCTCGTTCAGTTCCTGCAGCGCGACGTAGTCGTCGGGGGAGTGCGCCGGAACTGACATCACGACGCCGGTGGCGTTGTCGGCGTCGACGAAGCCGGCAGGGAGTACGAGAACCTCCTCATCGGTAACGGGGTTCTCGACGGTCGAGCCGACCAGATCGGCGCCGTCGAACTCCGTCTCGACGTCGACGTCGCGGTCCTGCAGGTCGAACTTCTCGGCGGCATCCGCGGAGATGACCCAGGTTTCGCCGTCGACGGTGGCTCGGACGTACGTCGCCTCGGGATCGACGTAGGCGTTGGTGACGCCCCGAACCGTCTCTGGGCGGAGCGTCGCCATCGGGAAGACGGCGCCCTGCTCGTCCGACGCGCCTGCTCGGTCCGCGTCGCCTTCGCCCGGACTCTGGCCACGGAACCGGATCAGTGTGTACTCCTGGAACTCGGCTTCCTCACCCTCCAGCAGGTCGTGGGTGGTGACGGGCTGTTCCTCGTTGGTACAGTAGTTGACGGGGTGGAGCCCTTTCTCCAGTAGCCCGCGCTCGCGGAGCGTCTCGTACTGCCAGGTGATGAACTTCGAGTAGCGCTCGTCGTTGGTCGTGAACTCCCGGCGCCAGTCGATGGAGAGCCCGAGGGACTGCATCCCCTTCTTGTAGTGCTCCTCGATAAAATACTCCGCAAACCCCATCGGCGTCTCCATCTCCTCGAGGCGCTTCTCGGGAACGTTGTACGTGTCCCGCAGCACCGAGAGCTGCTCCTCCTCGCCTTTCTGGAGGCGTTCGACGGCGCCGACGATGGGGGTCCCGGTGACGTGCCACGCCATCGGGAACAGGACGTTGTCCCCCCGCTGGCGGCGGTACCGCGCGTACGCGTCGGGCACCGTGTAGGTGCGCGCGTGCCCGATATGCATCCCGCCGCTCGGGTAGGGATACGGGACCGTGACGAACGTCGTCTCCTCGTCGCCGGCATCGGGCTGGTCGGCGGGGTCGGCCTCGTACCGACCCTCCTCCGCCCAGCGCTGCCGCCAGCGCTCCTCCAGTTCCTGGGGCTCGTACTCCATACCAGTTCCTGCCGGTCCGGCGATAAAAATACCCTTCAGTTCGACTCCGCTGCACCACAGCGCGCTCGGCGACGCGCCACGCACGACCGAATCAGTCAGCAACTGACACGAACCGCCGTGTTGTCGCCTCACACACCGGGAATCCGACCGAAGAGCCTTTCAGGCAGAGCGACATCTCGACGAACACGTATGGCGAGTGCATCAGGGACGATCGACACGGTCGAAATCCTCAGACAGCGATTCCCCGAGTTGGCGTTCGGTCTCGGCCTCGCCTGCCTCCTCGGGATGGTTCCTGTGACGCTCGGCGCACTCGCGGGCTATCTCACTCTCGCCGCCGCAGTGCCCGTCCTGGGGGTCGTGATGACCATCGCCGTCCTCTCACTCGTCGCCGCCTAACAGCGGGCCGACTCGTTGCTCAACGAGCAGTAGTAGCGTCACCAGCGCCAGCGTCGTGAGTCCGTGCAGCGGGAGCGCTCCCGCCCGGCCGGCGAGCAGCCACCCGAGGAGCGCGTTGCCCAGGACGGGCAGCACCACGACCCCCACAACGGTCTCTCGTCGACGCGCGTGTGCGCCGGCCGTCTTCGGCCAGATTCCTCGGCGGACGGCGATATCACCGCCGACGGCGCCGACGATTGGCGCGACGACGACGGAGACGAGAAACAGCGCCATCGGCGTATCGCCGAGCCGGTTACCCAGCCAGAGCCAGCGAACCACTGCCCCGACGCCGTTGACGACGCGCCAGAGGACCGCACCACCGAGCAACGTGGCGACGAGACGCTGGTTGAGCGGGGCGGACACGCCCCCGGCTTGGGCGAAAGGTGAGAAAACGCTACCGGTGGATGCGAGGAGTCCAACAGGGGAGCTGCGCTGCAGAACGGGGGGACGAAGCGGGAGTCGCCGGAGGGGAATGTCGTGAATCGCCGATGAGAGCGGTCAGCGCTTCCTCAGCAGTCGTCAGCGGGGTCAGTTGATATCGATTCGGTGACCGCTGTCGCCGGGCAGCTTGGGCAGGGTCACCGTCAGCACGCCGTTCGTGTAGCTGGCCGAGCCTCTCTCCGGATCGACGGAGACGGGGAGCGAGACCGAGCGCATCGAGTGCTCGGTCATCGAGTCACTCCACGAGCCGTCGTCGAGTCCTGCAACGCGGTTCATTCGCTCGAAGAGCCGGTCGATGTCGTCGAACCTGGTTGTACGCAGTATGTTTTCCTCGACAGGGAGGACGCTCGCTGAGGAGATAAAGACGTACTGAGCAGTGCGAGCGTACGTCACGTCGGCAAACCCGAGATGGTCATCCCACCAGTCGGCGAAAACGGAACCGGTACACCAGCGAGCGGCAACCGCTCGATCATCGACGCCCGCGAGCGCGGCGGCGGAGTTAGCTAACCTCGATATCGACACCGCCCCGCTCCGCCTCGACTTTCGGCAGTTCGACGGTGAGCACGCCGTTCTCGTAGCTCGCGCTCGCCTCGGTCTCCTCGACTTCGGTGGGGAGGGTGATGGTCCGACTGACCGCACGGGTGGTGCGCTCGCGCCGGTAGTAGTCGGCCTCCGCTTCCGCTTCGGTCTCCGCACTGGACTCGGCCGAGATAGTGAGCCGACGGTCCTGTACCGACACGTCGATATCGTCTGGGTCGAACCCGGGTACGTCGGCGGTGACGACGATTTGCTCGTCTGTCTCGGCCACGTCGACGTTGATGTCGCTGCCAGCGAGCTCGGACTCGACGGTCTCGTTGATCTCCGAGAAGCCGGAGTTCAGCTGGTCGAACAGTTCCTCGATCTCCTCGAAGGGGTTTCGACGACCGGACATATATGTGTGGAAGTACTGACTCGTGTTAAGCATTACCGCCGGGTAGCGAATCTCCTGTCGGTTTGGCCGGTAGTATGTTGGCGGGGTCAGTCCACCACGTGCTCGGTATCGTAGGAGCCGAGCCGGCGGACCCAGCCGTTCTCACAGACCGCCTCGATCTCCTCGAGGGCTTCCTGGGTTCGGGCCTCGTAGAGCCCGGCCTCGATGTCGAAGTGGAAGCAGTAGTCGCCGAGGCGGCGACCGCTTGGGCGAGACTCGACGCGCGAGAGGTTGATGTCGCGGTCGGCGAACGCCGAGAGCAGTTCGAGCAGCAGGCCGGGGTAGTTCGCCCCGGGGTAGACGACGAGGCTGGTCTTCCCACCCGCGAGCGATCGCTCGGACTCGGGCGCGAGCACCAGGAACCGGGTTGCGTTGGAGTCCCGGTCCTGGATGCTCTCGGCGATGCGCTCCAGCCCGTCGCCGGCATCGACGTCTGCACTTGCCGGCGAGCCTGCGTTGGCGGGATGGCCGATAGCCGCGATGGACTCGTCCTCGCGGGCGCGCTCGACGCCGCGGGCCGTCGACGCCACCGCCTCGCGGGTCACATCGGGGTAGTGCTCGTTCAGGTACTCGCGGCACTGTGCGAGTGCCTGCGGGTGGCTGGCAACCGTCGAGAAGGTCGGGCCCTGTGCCAGCAGTGCGTGCCGGATGGGTGAGACGACCTCCCGGACGACGCTGACCTTGCGGTCGGCCAGCGCGTCGAGGCTCTCGTCGACCGAGCCCTCGATGCTGTTCTCGACCGGGACGACGCCGCGCTCGAACTCGCCGCTGGCGACGGCGGCGACGATCTCCGTAACGGATTCACGGAAGCTCACTCCCTCCGAATCCCCCGGGCCCTCGTTGCCGTGGAGTTCGAGCACCGCTCGCGCGGCGCGGTGAGAGTAGGTGCCCGCTGGGCCGAGCGTCACTACGTGCATGAATAGGCGTTGGCGAGGGGGAGCGAAAAACGCGTCGGCGACTGTTCTGCGGAGGGTGGACCGCGTCGGCGAGGCGAGTTCACCGGAACTCGTTGGGGAGCCGGTCACAGTCGCTCGTCGACGGGTCGACTCCGGCACTAGCGCAGGAGGTCGGTGACGTCCATAATGAACCCCTCGAACGTCGTCACACCTCCGGTCGGCGGGCTCACCTGTCCGTGTTCCCAGACCCGCCTGGTGTCGCCGTCGTCGGTGACGATTCGGTACGTGAGGTCGAACGACCCGTCGGTATCCACCGCGTTCTTGAAGGCGTCCCACACGTCCGACCTATCCTCCGAATAGGTGACGTCCGCCCCGAACGAGACGTCACCGGCCCACAGCGCCGTCGCCGAATAGCCCGTGAGTTCCCTCACGTCTCCGCTGATATCCTCCATCGGTCGCCCGAGCTCGTTACGGCACCGGTACACGACCCACGGTCGGGTGTCGACGAGGCGAGAGTAGCCGTCGTCGTCGTGGTGACCCCTCCCCTCCGGGGCGGTCTCGATCGCGTCGGAGGGGCGCCGCCGGTCGACATCGGTCCGTCGTCTCTCGACGGCGTTCGTGATTCGATTCGCCAGAATCACGTACTGTACTACCCCACCTCCCTCCTGGAGAGCATCCGTCACCTCCTCCGAGCGCAACGTACTGGCGACCGCTTCCCCTCCACGTCCTGTGTACCGGACGAACGGAACCGCCGGGTACTCCGCACGCACCGCACTGAAGAACTCCAGCCAGTCTTGACCCGACATGTCGTAGTCGCTGACCACGCACTCGATTTCCCACTGCTGGAGGACAGCCAGCCCCTCGTCCGGGGTCGTGGCTGTGTAGACCTCCAGCCGGTCGTCCTCTCGTTCGAGGAACTGCGCAACGAGCGCGCCGAGCTCCGGGTCGTCGTCCACGTGGAGAACGTTTATCCGCTCGTCCTGGGTTGGTGCCATCGGTACTGCAGGACACAGCCGACCTCCTATTGAACTGGCACGTCCCCGAAGCCGAGTTACTGCCGTTTTAGCCAACTTGCCCCGGATTCACACTGAATATCGGAGCGTTAATCGGTGAGATGAGCGGATAGCCGCCGGCAACCGGTAATCGGGCCCATCGCGCGACGCGTGCACAAGTGAGTCTGGAGGCGAGTTATCCGCAGAAGGTTCTGGAGACAAACTCCCCTCCGCAGACGAAACCCTGCGCTCCAGCGACCGTCACTTCGCCGTCGCACGTGTCGCCGTCGCCTTGAACGACGCCACAACCTGCCGACCGGTCGCAAGCGAGAGGCGCTCGCGGCTCTCCTCGGTAACCAGTGCGGCCAGCGGCGCATCGGCACCCACGTCGACGGTCACGCGGGAGATGGCCTCGCCCCGGTCGATAGCCGTGACCTCGCCGTCGAACCGGTTTCGGGCGCTCGTCGCGCTCTCGTCGGGCATCTCGGCCGGGTCGTGCAGCGTCACCGTGTCCGCACGCAGACTCACCTGCACCGCCTCAGCCCCCGGTGGAACGAGCGCACGCACTCGACCCGCAGCGGTCGAGACGGTGCCGAGTTCGCCGTTCCGCTCCTCAACGGTGCCGTCGAGCACCGCCTCAGCGGTTTCCGCGACGGAGCTGTAGCCCGCCCGGAGCCGGTCGAACCGGGCCAGCAGCTCGTGAGCCCGGGCAGTGAGCGTGCTGCCGCCGCCGCTCTCGCCGCCGCGACGGCGCTCGACCAGGTCGCCGAACGCCGCCTCGAGATCGGTCAGGCGCCCGTGTGCGCGGGAGTAGGAGCGGCCGAGCGTCTCGGCGGCCGCGTTGAGCGAGCCCGCGTCGTCGACAGCCCGGAGCAGCGCAGCGTCGCGCCCGTCGAACGCCACGTCGTCCGCCCGGAGCTGTGCGTCGAACTCCGCATCCATACCCGAGACTGTGGGGCGAAGGGCAAAACAGTTGCCGCACGGAGGCGCGCCCGAGGCGGTCGGCACGAGTTGCGTGCCCGACGCGGTCGGCACGGATGCGCCGCCGGTGCAGTGCCGTGAGCGCAATAGTTATATCGAGGTGGGAACAACGCCGTTGTGTCCATGGCGAAACAACGGTCGCGTCGCGCGTTCCTCCGCGCCCTCGGGGCGGCGACGCCGATCGGGCTCGCCGGCTGTACTGCCGGCGGGAGCAGCGGGAGCGACACGCCCGGGGACGCTGACGTAGAAATTTTCCATGCCGGGAGCCTCGCACCGCCGTTTTCGATGGCCGAGCCCACGTTCGAGGAGGAGACAGGCATCGACGTGACCCGCGAGCCGAAGGGCTCGGTCGCGTCGACCAAGAAGATCACCGAACAGGGCCGGACGGCAGACGTGCTCGGCACCTCTGACTTCCGGCTCATCCGGGACCGGATCGTCCCCGACTACGGCGACTGGTACGCTGTCTTCACCACGAACGCGATGTCCATCCAGCATCGCGAAGACTCGCCGTGCGCCGACGAAATCAGCGCGGAGAACTGGTGGGAGATCCTCTCCCGCGACGGCATCAGCATCGGCCACTCCGACCCCGCGGTCGATCCCGGCGGCTACCGCGCGGTGATGGCTCAGCAGCTCGGCGCCATCGAGTTCGACGGCGCGCGGCTCTACGACGACGCCACCTATCAGAACCTCCGGGCGAACTCCACGGTGCCGACCGGCACCGAGACGAACCTCGAGGGCCAGCTACGGTCGGGCGAACTCGACTACGTCATCTACTACCAGTCCATCTCGGCCTCCTCGGACCTACCCTCAGTCGACTTGCAGCCGGAGGTCGACCTCTCGAAAGCCACGAATGCCTACGCCAAACACTACGCGAAGGCGACAGTCGAGACGGAGTCGGGCACCTTCACTGGCGCCCCGATCGCGTACGGCATGACCGTCCCCTCGGTCGCCGAATCCCCGGCGCTGGGCGCACGCTGGATCGAGTATTTCGCCACCGAGCCGGGCCGAGCGGTCCTCGAGCAGAAGGGGCTCCAGCCGGTGTCGCCCATCGTCGTCCCGAAATCCGACGAGAGCGCGGTTCCGGACAGAGTGATGGAACACGCCGAAGCCAGGGAGACGCTGGGCCCGCTGGAGCTTTAAGCGGATGTCGCTCAGCGGCCGGAGCTACAGTCGACTCGCCCTCGTCCTGGCGGTCATCACGGTTCAATTCGTGGCGTTCGTCGCCGCCGACGCCGTCGGGCGGCCGACGCTGTACGCCGTCTTCATGGTCATCTCGGCCGCGGCGTTGGGCTACGGCGCCCGCTCGGGACTCGCCGGCGCTGCCGCCGCAGCACTCGGGAGCCTGCTACTGGTCGCGTTGACGTTCCCGCTGTTGCTGTTCACCGCGAACCAGAACCCGGCCCTGGTGCTCGAGAAGCTCGCCGACCCGGCGGTCCACCGGATGCTCTATCTCTCGATATACGCGCCGCTGCTGGCTGCGGTGTTCGCTCTCCTGACCGGCGTCCCGCTGGCCTTCCTGCTGTCCCGTGGGTTCCCCGGCGCCGCGCTGGTCCAGAGCCTCGTCGACCTCCCGCTGGTGGTGCCCCACTCCGTCGCGGGCATCGTGATTCTGTTCGGCTTCGGCCCGCGCGGCGCGTTCCCGCAGCTCTCGGTGCTCGGGACGTTGACCGGCGCGGTGCTCGCGATGGCGTTCGTTTCGGCGCCGTTCGCCGTCAACAGCGCCCGCGAAGCGTTCGAGTCCCTCGACCGGCGCGTCGAGTACGCCGCGCGAAGTCACGGCGCCGGCCCGCTGAGCACGTTCACCCGCGTCTCGCTCCCGCTCGCGGGGCGGGGCATCCTCACCGGCGGCATCCTCGCGTGGGCCCGCGCCGTCTCGGAGTTCGGCGCCGTCGCCATCGTCGCCTACACCATCGAGTTCTTCTACCCAGTCACGGGTGAGACCGTGCGCTCGGCTCACGCCCCGGTGTACATCTTCAGAACCTACCTCACGGGCTCGCTGGAAGAGAGCGGCGCCGTCGCGTTCATCCTGCTGGGGGTGAGTGTCGCCATCTTCCTGGCCATCCGCGGCATCGCCCAGGACGGAGGGCGGGTAGTATGAACGGCGATGCCGCGGGCGGCATCGCCCAGGACGGAGGGCGGGTAGTATGAACGGCGATGCCGCGGGCGAGACCCGCCTCGGAGGTGCACGGTGACCCTCGACGCCACCGTCCACGCGACGTTCACCGCCGAGGGCGCCGAGCCGTTCACCGTCGATGTCGCCGTCGAGGTCGAGCCAGGCGAGACGCTGGCCATCCTCGGCCCGAGCGGGAGCGGCAAGACGCTCTGTCTGGAGACCGTCGCCGGCTTCCACCAGAACGACGGGCACGTCAGCCTCGGCGGTCGCGATCTAACCGACCTCCCACCGGAGAAACGCGGCTTCGGCTTCGTTTTCCAGGATTACGCGCTGTTTCCCCACATGACCGTCCGGGAGAACGTCGCCTTCGGCGAGCGCTACCACGACGAACTCCGGGACCCCGACGACCTACTCGCCGCACTTGGCGTCGCCGACCTCGCCGACCGAACTCCGCCAACGCTCTCTGGCGGCGAGCGCCAGCGCGTCGCACTCGCGCGCTCGTTGGCCATCCGGCCCGAGGCGCTCCTGCTCGACGAACCGCTCTCGGCGCTCGACGTGCCGACCCGCCAGTCGCTCCGGGAGGACCTCGCGACGGCAACCGAGGACGTGACTGCGGTGTACGTCACACACAACCGCACGACTGCGCGGGCGCTCGCCGACCGACTCGCCGTGATGCGCGACGGCGAGGTGATTCAGACCGGTGCCACCGAGACGGTGTTCGAGTCGCCCGCGACGGCGTACGTCGCCGAGTTCGTCGGCGCGAACGTGCTGCCGGGGGAGCGGTTCGGGCGTGATGAGCCGGTCTCAGTTCGACCTGAGCACATCACCCTGAACGGGAACGGCGCCGACGCCACCGTCGAACGTGTCTCCCGTGAGGACGCCTCCTTCCGCGTCGTCCTCGACTGGGGGGGCGAGCGTGTCGAAGTGTTCACCAGCGACCCGCCTGCCGTCGGTGACCGTGTTGGGGTGACGGTCCCTCCGGACCGGATCACCGAACTGGCGTAGCCTGCGTTCGCCACGGAACACAGCCTTATGCCGCTCTCGCTTCCAGCGTATCACAATGGACGACCGTTACAGCTTGGAGTACCGACCGGCCACCATCCGCCACGGGTCGGGCGTCGTCGCAGCCCTCGAGGACGAACTCGACCGCCGCGGGCGCTCGCGAGCGCTCGTCGTCACCGGCTCGACCGTCGGCAGCACGCCCGCCGTCGTCGATCCGGTGACGGCGGGAATCGGCGGCCATCTCACCGGGGTGTTCGACGAGGTCGGGGCGGGCAAGCGGCTCGGGACCGCCTGCGTCGCCGCCGAGCAGGTTCAGGCGTGGAACGTCGACGCGCTGGTCTCGCTCGGCGGCGGCAGCAGCCTCGACGCTGCGAAAATCGTGAGCGTACTCGCCGCCCACGACGACGCACGCGCCGCCGCCGAGCGGATGGCCGAGCAGAAGCGGATCACCGTCCCGAACGGCCCGCTGACCGACATCTTCGCGGTGCCGACGACGCTGCCCGGTGCTGACCTCTCACAGGGGGCCGGCGTCACGCTCAGCATGGACACCGGCGACGTGCCCGCCAGCGAGCGACCGAGCGGCGGCGTCTCCGACCCCCGGCTGATGCCCGAAGCGGTGTTCCACGACCCGGCACTGCTCGCCGAGACGCCCACAGACGTCCTCAGCCGCTCGGCGATGAACGGCTTCGACAAGGGTGTCGAGATGCTGTACGCCCGGGAGCACACGCCCATCACCGACGGGACGGCGATTCGCGGGCTCCGGCTACTCCAGGGAAGCCTCCCGGAACTGCCCGACGCGCCAAGCGAGTCGGCGCTCTCTGCTGCGTTGAGGGGCATCGCCGCGACCCAGTACGGCGTTTCGACACCGCGGACCTACCGGGCGTCGATCATCCACTCGTTCGGCCACGCGCTCTCGCAGAACTACCCAATTCAGCAGGGAGTGGCCCACGCCATCGCCGCACCACACGTCCTCACGTACCTGTTCGAGCGCGTGGACGGGCGGCGGGACCTCCTCGCAGAAGCGTTCGACGTGGACGCCGAGGGGCCGGAAGCGGCCGCCGAGGCCGTCGTCGACGCCGTCGCCGACGTTAGAGACGGGCTCGAGCTTCCTGCACAGCTCCGGACTGTGGAGGACGCCGAAAAAACTGATTTCCCCCAACTCGCACAGGCAGTCATCGATGACTCGTTCATGGCAGCCGCGCCCGCTGGGCTGGATGCGGACCAAGCAGGCATCGAGTCGGTGTTCGCGGCGATGTGGTAACCGACGCTACTCGAGTTGCCGCCGGAGTTCGTAGAGTGAGTCGACGTACTCGACCATCTCGTGTTGGTTGTTGCTGACGATACCGAGGTCGAGCCCGGCGCCGTGGAACGCGTCGAAGTCGTCGTAGAGCGCTTTCTCCTCCCGCTCGATAGCGGTGCGCTGGTTCGCGGCGACGAGTTCCTCACGTTTCCGCCAGACGGCCTCCAGCTCAGCTTCGGCTCGCGCTGCCAGGCTGTGGCCCTGTTCCGAGCGAACCTGTCGGGACGACCGGATGGTTCGGTGCTCTGTATCGCTGTGGTCCTGGAGCCCGAACGCGTCCAGCGCGGCGGTGGCGGCGTCGTCGAACACCCAACTGGGCGTCCGTTCGATCAGCACGCCGTCCATATCGAACACGGCGGTGTCGTAAGTCATGTGTCTGCTCATACTGCCGGACAGAAGTCAGTACAGACTCGCTCACCAGTCTCTGGCTCTCACACGAGCTGACGGCCGATTCACGGCGAGCGATGGTTGTATCATTCTGTCCGGCAGTATCAGTTGGCTGGGGACATATCTCTTGTCCGTTGGCTGCCTGGTTCGTGGGTCGGCCGATTCTATATCGCCGAAAGCGGTTTATTGGCTACGACGCAGTATCGGACAGCGCCTCGCCAGTGTAGCGTCGATGGCTGTTTTCGGCCGTTTCACACAGTGACCGGTTGACTCCCTCGACGACTGAGCGAGGCATCTCGAGAGAAGTCCAACCGAACGACTTCGGGTGGGTACCGAGACGGAGTACTCACCAGGATTTATGTCGTGGCACAGTGATTACCGGTCGATGTCGGGGACCCGAGACTGGCCGACACTCGTTGCCGGGAGTGTGCTGGCCATCGCCGGCGCGAGCATCGCCGGCTTCTACTCGTTCCGCGGCGCGGTGCCTGTCGTGTTTGTCGGCTTCTGTCTCTTCACCGCGGGCTACTTGCTCGCCCGTGACGGGTGGGCGGTCGTCGGGAAGCTGCCCGTGACTGACTCCGTTCGTGCGGGACTCGTGCCGACGCATTCCGGGCACTGGCTCGTCAGAGCCTCTCTCGGGCTCGTCGGCATCTTCGTCATCTCGACCGGTGTCACGCAGTTCTCACTGACAGTTATGGACCCATCGCTGCCCAGCGCCGTAGAGGCAGGGGTGTACAGTATCGGCGGCTATGCGTGGACGCACGTCCTCATCCACCAGAGCCTCTTCTGATGACAGTCCGTGAGCTTCCCGCCGGAAAGACGGCCGGGTTCGTGGTCGGGCTCGGAACGACCTCGGTTGCCCTCTCCTCGGGGTTCATCTGGGCGTCTCGAGGACGGCCGGTGCTCACCGTTCTCGCCGCAACGGCTGCCTGGTGTGGCTATCTGGGCGCTCACTACGCGGTTACCGGGCGCTTCCTCGACTCGGATACCCGGTCGACCGACAGCATCGGTGGGCGTAAAGCGCTGGAGCTGGAGTCATCCTGGCAGTACGTCGCCGTCGTCGCGGGTGTCGCCATCCTCATCGCCGGGATGGTGATCGGAACGGTGTACATCAACCGGGGGAACCACCTGGCGACCAACATCGGCGGCATCCTGTTTCTCGGCGGTTACGTCATCGCGCACTACGGCGCGACTCGGGAGCTGCTCTAACCAGCGTCACCCGTCCCGCTGGTCGTCCTCCTCCCCCGGTAGTTCGTCATCGAGAATCAGATGCGTGAACACGCCACCGACGAGTGCGGCGCCGACGATACCGCCGAATACCGTCGACGACACCGGACTGAGCACGCCATCGGTGAGGATAGCGACCGCGATGCCCGAGACAGTGCCGAAGACGATCCAGACGTGGAGGTCGTGAAGCGCCTGCCGGTGTGTCGGGAGCAGCGTCTGGACGGCGTCGTCAACCCGTGCCGACATCGTGCCCATGATCACCGCGAGCAGAGCGATAACGGCGGTTCGAGGCGAGAATGGCACCGTAATCAGATTCCAGTTGGTGATGATGACCAGCGCCAAACTCACGTCGACGGCGGCGATGATCGTCCGGTTGAGCCAGCGGCGGGGAACCGAACTGTACGAATCAGTGTCCGGAAGTACCCCGCCGATGTAGCCCGAGAGGCCGGCCAAAAGCATCGCAGCCGCAGTCCACGCCAAGGAGTAGGTCAGCAGGAGGACAGGCGGCCCCGCGACAGTCGCGGCGACTGCTGCCCACGTGACCGCGGATTCACGGTGTTGCTCGAACTCGGGCATTGAACCTGCATATGTCTACTCGTCAGCCTATTTGTCTGTTGTGTCCGCAAGGGCGTCGTTCCACTTCTCCGATAGCGACGGGAGTGGCCACGCTACTCAGGACCTCGAGACCCTGCGGCGCCAGGCAGCGCGTGTTCCGGACTCCAGTTCGATATCGGACGAGGGGAAGGTCAGCTCGCTTCCACGGCTCGACCGGCTCGCCGTGAACGATCGGATTCCGGCGGAGAGCAAGAACCTCTACGCCAACGCCTACACGGCGCTCCGGGAGCTTGGGGTGCTGATCGACTACGACTACCATGAAAACAGCGTCTTCGCCGACGCCGGGGGAACCGACTACCCGGTGAAGATTGAGATGGAGTCATCCTCCAGTATCCGCGGGAGCTCGACGTTCGAGTTCTCCTCGAGTCCATACGACTTCTACGGGCTAATGGGGCTGGACGAGAGCGAGGGTCAGAGCACCAAGCGGGCGATGAACCGGGTCGCCGCGAACACCGCCCTCTTCTTCTCGGAGGAGAGTGGCCTCGAGGACTTCGGGGACGACCTGGTCTCGGGAGACGAGTCCCCGATTCTCTACTCCCTGGATAGCTCGGGCGTCCAGGTGCCAGTGGAGAGTCTGAAAGACTACACGGCGCTCCTGGACGAGCTCCGCGGGGTGAGCCGCCGACTCCGGGACGCTCGCAGGGAGGTCAACCGGAAACGAGCGAACCGGGATCTGTTGCGGAAGGTCGTCGATTACGACGTCGAGGAGGGGTTCGATCCGGGCACTGAACTCGGCATCGAACTCCTCGATACGACGGATATCGGCGTCGGCGGCGCCGACGGCGCGAGCGACGGGGTCCAGCTGAACAAGATGGGTCGGCACGTGAGCGAGCTCGACGAACACGCCGAGGACCGGGCCGACCGGTTCGAGAAGATGCAGTTCAGCAATCAGCTCGTCGACGACCGGGAGGAGTCGCTTCTCAACACGGTTCCCGCCGTCACCGACGATATCGAGTTCGACACCGAGCCGGTCGCCACGTTCTTCTACTACAAGAAGCTGGCAGCGGCCTACGAGACGTTAGAGTCCGACCACTCGTTCCCGGAGACGCTGGAGAACGTCTGGAGTAACACCAAAGACGAGATCGAAGAGTCCTCGCTCTCGGTCGACGTGGTACAGCTGAGTCAGGCCTCGCCGCTCGAGCGGTGGGACGAAGCGCTCGACGAGTTCCACGACAAGAAGATCGACGCCATCGAGGCGGCCATCGAGGACACCGGCTGGCTTCGCGGGCGTGACAAGCGCCAGGAGCTCGACGAAAAAAAGGAGCAGTGGCGGGCCCAGTACGAGGAACTTCGGACGGGTGCCCGCGAGTACGAGCGGATCCTCACCGGGCGGGACACCGCCGAATCCCGAGCACGTGATGTGCGGGTGAAAGCCCGGAACTTCTCCCAGGAGTTCGATCAGAAGCTCCAGGACGACCTCGAACCCAAGGAGGCCGACATCCGGAACACCTACAACTCCCTGGAGAAACGACGGGAAACCCTGGAGTCCCGGCTGGAGGACTTCACGGAGCAACGGTTCACCGACATCCCGTTCACCAGCTTCCAGGACGTCTCACCGGGCGTCATCGAGACGGCGGAGTCCATCGGCGAACTCGTCTCCGGCGGAGTCATCGAGAAGGAGGACGTCGTCAGCGCGACCCGTCACGGTATCGGCCGGCTCTCGGAAGGGCTCGAAGACGTCCAGACCACGCGGGTCGAACCAGAGGTTCGAGATTTCCTCGGGCTGTTGTCAAGCGATGCCAACAGCGAGATTGTCGACGGCACCTACGACGGCGACGTCCACGGTAACGGCGTGAAACAGGCGTTCAACAACTTCAACGACAGCGACATCGTCACGCTGGACGACGATTTCTCGCTCCGCATGGTCGCGCTGTACGCACAGATTTCGCTCGAGAACACCAGCGAGTTCGGCACCATCCACGAGAAATACCGAAGCCCCCAGAACGTAAGCAGCGAATTCGGCGTCGACATCAACGACGACGAATTCATCACCGGCAAGTTCGCCTACCCCGAGTTCTTCCCCGAGGACGACGATATTCAGGGGTTCTTTGGGTCGGGTTCAGAAGTAGCCATCGAGCCACAAGAGGAGTAGCGCTCCGACGGGGCGGCCCGTTTCGCGAACAGTCCCGGACCGCAAGAGTGGTCGGTGAAGACAGCGAATAGTTTGGCCTCGTCCGAGCGGCAGTGAGGCAGTTCACGATGGGCCGTTCACCAGCCCGGTGTATAGCGACTCCAGCTCCGCCATGGTCGTCTCGAGCCCGAGCTGGTCACGCATCGCGAGTGCGCCCGCCGAAAGCGTCCCGCGGTTCGCGAGGGCACGGTCCAGCTGGTCGGCGAAGGCCTGTATGTCACTCGGCGGGAACAGATAGCCGGACTCCCCGTCCCTGATAGTCTCGGGAATCGCCCCCGCCTCCGCGCCCACGACGGGAGTCCCACAGGCGATTGCCTCCATCGCCACCAGTCCCTCGGTCTCGATAGGGCTGGGGAACGCGAACACATCGAGGCTCGAGTAGAACGCCGGGAGCCGCTCGCGCGGCAGGAAGCCGATGAACTCGGCCTCGATATCGAGGCGGTCAGCAAGCGACTCGAGCGTCTCCCGGGCCGGGCCGTCGCCACCCAGGACGACCGTCGGAGCGCTCTCCATCCGGCCTGCCGCCCGGAGAATCAGCTCCAGGCGTTTCTCGTGGCCGTGACGCCCCGTGTAGCCGATGACCGGTCGCTCTTGTGCGGCCCACTCGAACTGCGGGTCGGGCACGCGGGTGAAAAATGAGAGATCGACCCCGTTCGAAATAACCGAAATCGGCGTGTTGGTTCCGATGACCTCCTGCAGATAGGCCCGTGTGTCGTCGGAGGGGACGACGATGTGGTCCACCAACCCGAGCGCGATCCGTTCCTGCAGCCGGATGAGTGATCTGGCGGGCGCTGCGAGGCGCGTTTCGCCCACCAGATACTCGCTGTACTCGTTGAGCGGCGTGTGGTAGGAGGCAACGACCGGGAGCGAGTTCGTTTTTCCAAGGAGGTCTCCTGCAACCCCGAGCACGGCGAGGCTGTGGACGTGAACGACGTCGGCGTCTCGAACAGCACTCGGGATCCACGGCGCGCTCATCCGGAACCCCTCGTAGAAGGGGAACGGGAGGCTTGGGACGGGGTGCTCGTAGGAAGCGGGGTGGTACTCGTCGCTCCCCGGATAGACGACGTCCATCCGCCCGTACTCGCGGTTCCAGGTCTCTGCCCAGGTGTTGATCGTGTAGGTAACCCCATTGACGGTCGGGAGATACGTATCCGTGAAGACGGCGACCTGGACCTGCATCATGGAACGGCAGTCAGGGGAAGGGCAAAAAGCAATCGAACGCCGACGTCGGCTCAGACCGGAAAGCTCGAGAGCGTCAAGAACAGTGGGATCGCATTCGCCGTAACGAGGGTTGTCAGCTGGCGGTTGTCGACGGGCCAGACCGGTGCGTCTCCCAGATCCCGCCAGAACTCGGCATCCCCGTAATCGCCCAGTGGTTTGTCCGGGCCGTCGGCGTCCGTCCGCCGGGCGCGCTGTCGTTCGAGAATCATCTCTTCGCGCTGCTGGACCATCTTCACGTGGAGCTGCCAGAACGTGAAGTAGAGCCAGCCGGCGGCGACGACGCCGTAGACGAGCATGGGGAACAGGTAGTTGAATCCCCAGACGAGCGCCGGCGTGCTCAGCGGGTCGGCGGCGATGGACGGCGTCAACGAGCGCGACCCCTGTACGAATATCCGGTAGCCGTAGAACAGCCCCGCGATGATGATCAGCCCGTTGATGCGCATCGCGGCTCGGCCGAGGTCACGGAACCCGCCCCGGCCGTCGGAGTGAAACGGCCGGTACTGGAGCCGGACGACCCCGTTATCGGAGCGGTATCCACGCCCGAGAAGCGGCCGGAACTCGCTCAACACCAGGACGAACTGGTAGACACCGATCATGAGGAGGATATCGAGTATGACGTTCACCACGAGCAGCGTCGGTGACCCCATGCCGTGTGGGCCGTCTGCGACCCACCAGAACACCGCGAACTGGGCGATAAAGAGAACACTGAACGCCGTCGACACGTGCATCGGGCTTCCGAACAGCCGCTGGTCGAGTTTCTCGCTGAGGCCCCGTTTGAACTCCTGATAGCCGGCCTTGTTTTCGAGAATGGCCGTCCGACCCAGGTTCGCGAGCATGTTCTCGGTTCGGATCAGCGTGTCGTAGACGACCATTCCGGCAACGAGCATCGCCAGGAACAGTCCGGAGGCGAACAGAACGTTGTCCTCGAGCGCCGTCGGATCCGACGCGAGAAAGACGCGGATAACGGTAATCGCCGTTCCGATGCCAAAGAGACCGACCAACCCGTACACCAGCAACGGTTTCCAGAGTTCGTTCCGCTCGACGACGTGGCCGTAGTCGATGAGGAACACGACACCACTCCAGAGCACGACCAGCAGCAGCCCGAAGACGAACTGGCCGCTGGTGTGGTTGCCGGCGAACGCACTCAGCCCGTTGATGGCGCTGCTCGTCTCGGCGAACACGACCGTCCCGATCGCGAGCACGAGGATGAGGAGCGGCCATCGTCGCCCCAGCGTCCGAACCCAGGCTCCCGGATGGAGCTTAACCTCCGTCTTCTCCGCCTCCGAAGCGTACCATTCACCCCGGCCCAGTCCCGAACAGTACTCGTGAAACGGCAGGGTATGGATACCGAACTCGGCAGTCGCGTCGGGGTCACACTCGCCCCGAACGAAGATCTCCAGCCCCTGGTCGGATTCGTAGCGCGGGCCGTCGTCCGTCTCCGAGCCCGGAGCAGTGTCATCAGACAAATGCAAGTTACAGAGGGATTTTAGTCCCCCACAATAGAACTATCGGTGAACGTGACACGTACCGCAGGGCTGAACGACATCTCGGTGAGCCGACATCGAACGAGATTAACGCGACCCGATAGATGAACCGAACTGAATGGCTCTGGGTGCTCGGCGGCGGCTGTGTCGTCTCCTTCGGCGGCACGCTCACAGCCGTCTCCGCGTTCCGCGGGAATTTCCTCGGGGCGTATCTCGGCTTCCTGCTGTTCGGCGGTGGGTACCGGCTCTCCCAGTGGGGCGTCCACGAGGCTGGAGAGCGCAGTAACGGGCGGTTCCTCGCCCGCGCGTGGAACGCGATCGACCGCCGCTGGCTCCGGAAATACGGGCTGTTCGCAATCGGCGTCGGCGTCGCGACGTACGGTGGCGTCGTCGGCGCTCAGTCGGTCGACTCGCTCTCGCCTCCCGGGCTGGTTGTCGCGGGAGTCGGGATGATCGGCGGCTACGTCATCGGCCATATCGGGATCAACGACGCCTATGTCTGAGCCAGAGCCGCCGCTCTCAGGAGCACCCCGGTATCTCGCAATCGCGGGAGGGACCGTCGCAATCTCCGTATTGATGGGGCTCTCCGTCCTTCGGGCCTCCAACGGCGCGTCCGTGGCTGCCGTGTTCCCGACCGGTGGGGCGACCTGGGGAAGCTATCTTCTCACCCATTATCTGGCGACCGGCCGCATCGTCGACGAAGGGAGCGACAGTCGGGAGTTCGCAGTGCCCGCAGCGGGGCTGGACCGGCTCGGGTTCCTCGCCGGCACGGTGATGATGGTGACCGCGGTCCCCATTGGCATCTACGGAATGCACGCCGATTCGGTGCTGTTCACCGCAGGCGCGACGCTGGTGTTCTTGCTGGGCTACTACACCACCCACTACGCGGGCTCGCGGACGATTCTCTAAGGCCCTTAGATGACCGCGAGTTCGGGGAGCAGCGTCGGGATCGAGAACAACACGGGAAACGCGTTCCCGGAGACGATCCACGCCAGTTTTCTGGTGTTGATGGGCCACTCCGGCGCCTCGTAGAGGCTCTGCCACGGGTCACGGTCGGTGTACTCACCGACCGGGAGCTCGTCGTCGCCCCGTGGGTCGTCGCCGCTCCTGACCGGGTGGGTGACTCGCACCATCTCGCGATTGTCGGACTGCTTGGCGAGGATGGTGTCTTTTTTCCCTTTCACCATGCGCTTGTGAATCTCCCAGAACGTGTAGTAGAACCAGAACGAGACCACGAGCAGATAGGCGACGATAGGGAGGAGGTAGTTCGATCCCCAGATAACCCACTCGTAGCCCTGGCTGCCGACCACGGACGTGATGCCGAGGAGGTCGGCGTAGAACGGCACGAACGCCGGGTCGGGCAGCGTCGGGAAGTTCCGCAGCCCCGCGAAATACGCGCGCCAGACGTAGAAGACGCCGACGATGATCATGATAACGTTGATCTGCATAGCGCACCGGCCGATATCGCCGAACCCGGCGTGCCCGTCCGGATGGTAGGGTAGATACGTCGGCTCCAGGGTCACGCCCTCGACCGTGAACTGCCCGCGCATGATCCGGCGAAGCCCCGTGATGCCGATCAAGAACTGGAACACGCCGACCAGCAGCACGAAATCGATCAGTAGCGTGAACACCAGGCCCGAGACGAGGCCGAGACCCACGGGGCCGTTGACCGACCAGATCGAGATGAAATTAAGCAGAAACAGCCCGGCAAAGAGATAGCCGTATCGGACGCCTGCGACTCCCTCCTCGAGGTCCGCCGCCAGTTCCGTTTTGAACGCCTCGTAACGCTCCTCGTCGAAGATGTTCGTTTTTCCCAGTTTGGAGAACATGTTCTCGCCTTTCAGCAGGAGGTCGTAGGCGAACATTCCGGCGACCAGCGAGACGAGGAGCGTCGACGCCATGTAGCTGACGTGCGGGCTCCCTCCGTTGGGAACGGAGGAACTGAACGTGTAGTACGCTTCGTACATCGTCCCGAGGGCGAGCGCCCCGCCGAGAGAGGCGATGATGACGGCTTTGAGGAACGTGTCCCGCGGCACGATGCCGGATTTGATGAAGACGGCTGTAATGCCGCCCCAGACCAGTGCGAAAAAGAGGAGCGGGGCGACGTGCATCCCCTGAAGCACCGTCGACACGCCGATAACGTCGGAGCGGAGTTCGGCCTCGACGACGACAGCGAGCGTCGCGAACAGCACGATGGTTGGAATATGGCGTAACACCATCCGGACAGCCAGCGGGGCGAAGCTGATATCGGGCCGTTTCGCCACATCCTCGAACAGGGCGTCGCCAGGGAGGAACGGCACCGGACAGAGTTCGAAGAACTGCTTTTCGGGGAGCGTCTCCACTTCAGTCCCCTCCTCGTCGATGGAGAGGTCCCACCGGCGCCAGACCGGGATTGGGTACACCGACCGATCGCTCATCTATTCGTGACACCAGAACGGCGTTTCGACCTTAAAACTATAGCCTGTCACACCCGTCGGTCGTGACAACGTATCGCAAATATTTATTTCTCCCTTGCCCCATCGCTCCTACGATGAGCGTGCAGAACTGGCTCTGGATGCTGGTTGGCTTCCTCGTCCTTTCCCTGGGGACGGCGCTCGGTGACGTCTATATGTTCCGCGGCGAGGTTCCAGTCGTGATGGTGGGGGTCGCCCTCATCGTCGCGGGCTACCAGCTGATCCATTACGGCTGCCACGGCGACGGGCTGGTTCGGACGCTCTCGAACCACGAGTTCGGTGGGAACAGTACCGAGACGGTACTCGACTGGGCCAGGACGCTCGTCCTGCTCGTTCTCAGCGTCTACCTCATCGCACAGGGGTTCGTCATCGGCGCCCAGGCGACGATGCAGCCGCTCAGACTGACATCCATGCTCGCCTGTGGCCTGTTCATCGTCGGGGGGTACGTCGCGGGCCACATCGGCGTCCACAGCGAGGTGCTATGAGCTCCCAGCACAGCGAGAGTGTGACCGCTCGACTCAGTTCCGGCCGGACGGGCCAGGCGCTGTTCCTTCTCGCGACCATGGGGAACATCGGCTCCTCGACGACACTCATCTGGCTCGCCGCCAACGGAGCCACGGTGGTTGCGGTGCTCCCGTTCTGTGCGGTCACCTGGGGCTGCTACTTCTGTGGCCATTATCTCGTCGACGGCGAACTCGTCGACAGGACCACCGCAGACCGCTCGTTGAGCCTGCCCGGGTCGACCGGCCTGCGTGCCCTCGCAGTCGTCGGACTGGGGAGTATGGTGCTTGCGTTCCCCACTGGCATCGTCGCCGTCAGGAACGGCTCGTTCCCGTTGCTCGTCGTCTCGCTCACGCTCTTCGTCGGCGGCTACAACGTCGGCCACTACGGGTTGACGCTCAAACCGCTGTAGTCGACCAGAAATCGGACCGGGCGCTCAGCAGAGGTCGACGAAGTTCTTCAGTATCGTCAGGCCGGTCTCACCGCTCTTCTCGGGGTGGAACTGCGTGCCGAACACGGTACCGTCGTCGTTGGCGACGATAGCGGGGAACGTCACGCCGTAGTCAGTTTCGGCGACCGTCGCGTGCGGGTCGTCCGGGTCGGCGTAGTACGAGTGGACGAAGTAGGCGTACTGGCCGTCGACGGAGCCGCCCCGGCCACCCTCGACGCCCGCCACGATCGGGTGTTCGCGAACTACGTTCAGTTCGTTCCAGCCCATGTGGGGCACCTTCTGGTTGCCCCGGAACCGCACGTTGGTGCCGGGGACGAGGTCCAGCCCCTCGACGGCACCCTGACCGGCATGCTCGGCCTCCTCACTCCCCGAGAGCAGCATCTGCATTCCGAGGCAGATGCCCAACAGCGGTGTGTCCGAGGTCGCCACGTCCTCGAGCGCGTCGCGGTACGGATCCGCGTTCTCCATCCCTTCGCGGAACGCTCCGACGCCGGGAAGCACCACGCCGTCAGCCGCCGCGAAGCGGTCGGGGTCGTCCGAGATCGTGACGGACGCGCCAGCGCGTTCGAGCCCCTTCGTGACGCTCCGGAGGTTGCCGAGCCCGTAGTCGACGACCACCACGTCTGTTTCCATAGGTGGCACTCGGGTGGGAACGTTCAAGTCGCTTTCCGTCGGGACCGCTGGCACAGTCAGCCAGCGGGTGTGGATCGACCGCCGATACGGCCAATCGGTGGGTGTGGATCGACCGCCGAGACGACCAATCAGCGCGCAAACCGGCCGTTGGGTCTCTCTCAGAACTCCCCGAGCCGTGACTGGCCGCCATCGGCGTCGGCGAGCCCGGCGATTTCGGCCCCGCTGGCGACCGTCTCCAGGAACGTCTCGCGCTGGGAGCGGTCGTAGAGCGTCGCAGCGGGGTGGACCGATACCAGCACGCGCTGGGAGCGCTCCCCGATACGGGCGTCGTGGAGCTCACCCGCTTCCGTCGTCACTGCCACGTCGCGCTCCAGCAGATGCTGGCTCGGCACTTTTCCAAGCGTGACGACCAGGTTGGGGTCGGTGATCTCCAGTTCCTGTTCGAGATACTCCCGACAGTTCTCCAGTTCCTCCTCGTGCGGGTCACGGTTCTCCGGCGGCCGACAGCGTACGCAGTTGGTGATGCGGACGTCCGCGCGGGCGATACCGGCATCGCGCAGCGCCTCGTCCAGCACGTCGCCCGAGCGGCCGACGAACGGCTCGCCGCCTTCGTCCTCCTGCTCCCCCGGCGCTTCCCCCACGAACAGTAGGTCCGCGTCGTCGGGGCCGACGCCGTCGACGATGCGGCTGCGGGACTCCACCAGCGCGGGGCAGCGCTCACAGCCCTCGACACAGAGACCCTCCATCGCGTCCATACCCCACCTGAGGCGAGGGATGGCTTGAAGGGTGGCACTTCGCGGCCACGCGACGGTCTCAACAGCTCCACGAGCCGGCAACACGGTCGCCGGTCGGTAGCTTCGAGTCGTCCCGTCCCGAGCCCTGGGTCGTGCTTCCCGTTATCGACGGCCACAACGACACGCTGCTCGCCGCTCACCTCGAAGAGCGCGACGGCGGGGCGTTCCTCGACAGCGACGGCGGCGGCCATCTCGACCTCGCGCGGGCCAAAGAGGCCGGCCTCGCCGCCGGCCTGTTCGCGATGTTCGTCCCGGACGAGCGCGACGACAGCGAGGAGCGAAACTCCTCGGGCAGTCGGGCTTCGCCCGACGACATCGACGACCTCTCGGAGCGGCCGCCCGAAATCGAAGCCTCGCGAGCCCGTGCCAAGACGTTCGACATGCTCGCCGAGCTCCACCACTGGGCGGGCGAGGGCGACGAGTTCCGGCTCGTCGGCGACACTGTCGACCTCGACGCCTGTATCGACGGCGACGCGGTGGGCGCCATCCCGCATATCGAGGGTGCCGAAGCAATCGAGCCGGACTGCTCGAACCTCGACCTGCTGTACGCCGCCGGGGTCCGGTCGGTTGGGCTCACCTGGTCGCGCTCGAACGCGTTCGGCCACGGCGTCCCCTTCACCCACGATACCACCCCCGATACCGGGCCCGGGCTGACGGATGCGGGGCGCGACCTCGTGCGGGCCTGCGAGAAGCGCGGCATTTTGGTCGACCTCGCGCACCTGAACGAGGCGGGGTTCTGGGACGTGAGCGAGGAGACCGACCGGCCGCTGGTCGTCTCTCACGCCGGCGTGCATGCGCTCTCGCCCGCGGCGCGCAACCTCACGGACGAGCAGCTCGACGCCGTCGCCGCGAGCGATGGGCTCGTCGGCTGTACGTTCGCGCTCGGTCATCTCCGGCAGGACGGCGCCCACGACGACGACGCGCCGCTCGCGACACTGCTCGACCATCTCGCCTATCTCGCCGACAGAATGGGTCCCGAACACGTCGCACTCGGCTCAGATTTCGACGGCGCGAAGATTCCGGACGCAGTCGGTGACGTGACCGGCCTGCGGCGGATTCTCGACGGACTGGCCGACCGCGGGTTCGACCAGGGCGAGCGCCAGGCCATTGCCCATGGGAACTGGCGCCGCGTGCTCGGCGACTGGTGGGCGTAGCTGCCCAGTCGACGTCGCCACCGGTGAACTCCGTGAGCATCTCGAAACCGCCCGCACCTTCCCGGGACTCTCAGTGCCCGGCGCCGCTGTCGGGGAGCACTGCCTGCATCGGGAAGCGTTTCTGACGAGGTCGCACGAACGCATCGCCGGCGGCGAGCGGCGAATCGGCTGGCTGGACCGGGTCGTCTTCACACAGCCCAGCAGAGAACGACCGACTGCTCGATGCGCTCGGCGTCTGACCGTTTCCCCGCCCGGAGCAGAAATTTTTAATCCGGGAGCGGCGAGAACCACCATATGGTCGAAGCGTTAGCGGTGGCGAGCGGGAAAGGCGGGGTGGGGAAAACCACCAGCACACTGGCACTGGGGATGACCCTGGCCGCCGACCACGACGTCACCGTGATCGACGCCGACACGGGGATGGCGAACCTCTGTTTCCACACTGGGCTGGCCGACGCCGACGCCACCCTCCAGGACCTGCTGCTCGCCGACCGCGAGGTGGCCGTCGAGGACGCCGTCTACGACCGGTTCGGCCTCTCGCTCGTCCCCTGTGGTACCTCGCTATCGGCGTTCCGCGAGGCCGACGCGACCCGCCTCCGGGAGGTGGTGGCGACGCTCGCAGCCGACACCGACGTGCTGCTCCTCGACTCGCCCGCAGCGCTCGGCTCCCAGTCGGCGGTGCTCCCGCTCGTGCTCGCCGACCGGACCGTCGTCGTGCTTCAGCCGACCATCCCCTCCCTCTCTGACGCGCTGAAAGTGCAAGAGTACGCCCGCTCGTACGGCACCGAGACGGCCGGCGTGCTGTTCAATCGCGTACGCGACGACGAGGCCGTCGACCGGGTAGCCGAGCAGGCCGAGCGCTACTTCGGCGGACCGACGCTCGGAACCGTCCCCGAGAGCGATGCCGCCCGCGCCGCGCGCCGGGCGGGCGAACCATTGCTCGCTCACGCCCCCGACTCCGATGCCGCCGCGGCCTATCGCCGGGCGGCAGCCACTCTCGACCTCCAGGACGCGGACGGGGGGGCCGTCGCCGACCGGTTCCGCTCGGCAGTGATCCCCGACTCGCCATGAGCGGCTTCGACGTGCTGGAGCCGGCGGTTCACGTCCCGGAGGGCGAACTCCTGCGCTCGCGCGTCGTCGACGACGTTGCGGAGCCACTCGCTGCCGTACTCGACCGGACGCTCACAGGCTACGCGGTCGTCGAACCCGCCGGCTCCCTCCTCCTCGACGACGAGGCGACAGGCGTGCTCACCTTCGAGTCGGGTATTCCAGTTGTGGCGTACTGCGAGACCACCGACGAGGGCGGCGCCGACGCGCTCGCGGCGCTTGCCGGTCCCGGGCCCTGTGCGGTCGACCTGTACGAACTGCCCGCGGCGGCGCTGGAACCGGTCCACGACCTGCCCGCGTTCCAGGTGGCGCCGGGCGCGCCCGCCGACGAACTCGCCGCGGACGCGCCGTTGGCGGCGCGGACCCGGGAGCGGGCGCCCGAGAACCGACTGGAGAGTGAGAAACCGGAACCCAGCGCCGTCGAGACGTTCCTCCAGGACGAGGACCGCATCGCCGAGATTCAACAGGAAGCACGGGCGGAAGCCGCGGAGCGTGCAGCCGAGTGGGGTCTCGACGACCAGTTGACAGAGGAGTGAGTGGATCGCAGGACGAGGACTCGGTCCCTGGCTGCTCGTCGGTGTCGGTCAGCATCCCGAGCACGAACCGCGGCGTCGATGCGGCCGCCGACTCGATACCACGATCATCGGGAACCGTTCGTTGATACTGGTCCTCCAGGTCCGTCAGGTCACGTGTTGGGCCTGTCATCTGAGACTGGCATGTGAGTGGTACAACGGCCGTGTGAAACTACTGCTGACTCGTTGAACGCACGTCCGTCGGTAGTTGGGCGTAAGTTATTAGAACTATCACGAAATATTTCTGAATGTGACGATGAGCACGAAGCAGAAACATCCGGCTGGTAGTGTCGACGGTTCTTTTGAGCTTTCGCGGTACGACCTGTTGTTGCTGACGATCCCGATCCCGCTGGTTAGTGGGCTGTTGGCCGGCGTCATCGCGCCGGGGCCGGCTGTCGAGGAATTGGGCGCTGGCGCGCTCCTCGCCATCCTGCTCATCGCGTACGGGCTGTTCATCGACGCCCCTGTTTAGCGTTCACTACTGGGATTTCCGAGCGCCGCACGGGTTCTCCATAGACGTTGGACCGATCCCGATTGCGGCGTTCTCGGTGTCGGCACGGCTCGAGATCGTGACGACGGCGCCGAGACAGCCAGGGTCCTCGTGGCTGTCCCCGTAGTAGCTGTTGTAGACCGCTCGGGTGAACGTGTCCTCCCACGAACTGCTCTCCCTGTCCTCGGAGTCGTCGTAATGGAGCGCGCGAACGGTATACCGCCCCGCTGTTTCTGACCACACCGGCTCGATAACCACACCACGTTGACCGTCTTCGGCGTCGATTGCTGCCACCGAGAGCTTCCGGTCGAGCAGTTCCTCGCCGTCACGCTCCACCATGAGCCGGATCCGGTTCGCGACGAACGAGGAGTTGATGACCTCGATCCGCCCGAGAACGGTCCCGCCCGAACCGATACTGGACGAACAGCCGGCGAAGGGAACGCTCCCGACGACTGCCAGCCGCTCGAGCGCGTGGCGACGCTTCATCGGCTCTTGTCGTCAGCTGGCGGACGTATCTATCCACGGCTACCCGGCGAGACGGCGTGGCGCCGGATCCAGACGTGGTTGCTCGGAGTTCTGGCGAACGCGGTCGGGAGTTCGTCGCCTGCTACTCCTCGAGTCGGTGCCCGTCACGCGGACAGTGTGTGAACTCCGGGTCGTGAGTGCGGAACTCACAGACCGGGCACTCCTTCAGAGCTGGTTCGGTCTCGTCCTCGACGCCCTTCCGGAAGAGAATCGGGATGAACGGGAGAAACAGCAGCACCAGCAGCGTGTCGTACTGCACGGAGGCGACGATGCTCATGATGATGCCGACGGCCAGCCCCGCCGTCGCCGTCAGGGTCCGCGAATCCACCATGGCTCCGGAGACGGGCGGGAGCAGCAAAAATCCTCGATAGGGTGACGCTACCGGCAGGAGAGACCCCAGAACGAAGCGGCTTAGGGCTGGCAGTGTGGACTGAAGCTGTGTCAATTTCGGTCGATTCGACGACGCGTCGGCGGGTGCTGGCCACTGTCACCGCCGGGAACTTCGCCCAGCTCGGGGTGCGGTTCGTCATCGGCCCGATCGTCCCACTCGTGCTGGTGGAGTTCGGCGCCACCCGCTCGGGCGTCGGCGGCGCGCTGACGGCGATGTGGGCGGTATACGCCCTCCTGCAGTTCCCCAGCGGCGTCTTCGCCGACCGCTTCGGCGAGCGGACGCTCCTGCTCACGGGGCTGGTCGGCACGGTCCTCGGCGCCGCCGCCGTCGCGCTCGCTCCGTCACTGGTGCTGTTCGGCGCGGCGCTCGTGCTGCTTGGTGCGGGGGCGGGCCTGTTCTTCTCGCCCGGGTCGTCGCTGCTCTCCCGCGTCTACGACGAGCACGGCGGCGCGCTGAGCGCGCTCACGGCCGGCGGTGCGCTCGCGGGCGTCATCTTCCCCGCCAGCGCCGGCATCGTCGGCGTCCGCTACGGCTGGCGGACCGCCGTCGCCGGCGCGGCGCTCGTCTCGCTCCCCGTGGTCCTCGCGACGGTGCTCTACATCCCAAAAAGCCCGGCAGCAGCGCCCGAGAAAGGGCTCTCCGAGCTGGTGAACGTCCGTCGTGTCGCGAGAATGATGACCCGACCGAGCCTCGCCTACACCGCCGGGATCGCGGTGCTTACCGGCTTCACCTTCCAGGCCGTCTCCTCGTTCCTCCCGACGTTCATGGTGCAGTACCGTCGCGTGGACCCGGGAACTGCGGGGGTCCTCTTTGCCGTCGTCTTCGGTATCTCCTCGTTGGCCCAGCCGGCCGCTGGGAAGGTTTCAGACGCCGTCTCGCGGGATTTCGCCATCGGAATGAGTGCGGCCCTGACGGCGTCGGCATTCCTCGTCCTGCTGGCCGTCGACGGCACTGTCGGCCTGCTCGGCGGCACCGTCCTGCTCGGTACGGGAATCTCCTGGCCCGGCACAGTACAGGCGCGCGTGATGGACCAACTCGACGTCGAGGAGCGCGGGTTCGGCTTCGGCCTCGTCCGAACCGTTTACATGCTGCTCGCGGCCTCCGGGAGCGTCATCGTCGGGTCGCTCGCCGATAGCGGCGGCTGGGTGCACGCCTACGGCATCGTCATCCTGCTGCTGGTTGGGGGTCTGTTCGCGCTCGGGACGAACCGTGCGCTGGGGCTGAATCTCTGAGTCGAACGGGTTCGTATGAACTGGAGGGCGGCGTCGAGGCCGCTGTTCGATACCCGGTCGCCGCTACGTTAGTGCTGCGACCGGCCGCTCTCGGGCAGGTTGTGTTCGTGGCCGACGACGAACGCGACGATGTTCAGCACGAGAATCGCCAGCACCGCGACCGGGTTCTGCCAGACCGCGCCAGTCGCGAGCATCGGGACGTAGACCAGCGGGAGGCCGATGGCCGTCCAGAACGCGATAGCCTGTACCGGCTCGAGGAGGGCTGAGCGAAGCGACTCGATGGCTGGGAGGGTTCGATCGGTCCGGAGCCATCCGGACATGGAGGAGGTTTCGGAGGGGGACATCGTTCCACTTCCGCCAATGACCCAGATCTACCTATAAGTACGAGATTGTTGCTCTGGGTTCGCCCCGTTTTACCGGTTAGCAGTTCCGCTAACTGACCTTTCACCACGCCTGTAAAACGCCGTAAAAAGTTTACAAATGATTTTACAAGAGTTTTAGCGGGGCAGGCTAACCTGTAAATTGCAGCTCGAACTGGCCATTCGAGAAGGTGATTAGGGGAGCGTTTACAGCTTCGGTCGCTGGCACGCGCAACCGGCGCGCTCACCCTGCCCGCCCACCGACCGTCCTGATGACGACAGTGAGAGTCGTCTCGCCCCGTTCGGAGACGATCTGTACGTCGAACGCAACCGCCAGCAGGTGGGTCTCGTTCCCCCGTTCCTGCAGGACGAGACCGCCGCGAGTCTCACAGTCGCCGAACGACCGGCCCGACCCCTCGGGACAGTTTGCGGTGGTCCATTCGGCCGCTTCGGTCGCGTTCTGGCGCACCTCTGTGGCGACACCACGCTCGACCTGTGCCGCCTCGATGGCGTCGATATCGGCCGCGAGTGCGCTGTTGACCCGTGCTGCAGTGCCGGCTCGCCCGGCCCACGGCTGGCCAACCGCTTCGTCGCCCGCTTCGTGTACCGCGCGTTCGAGCAGGCGGAGCGTTTCGCTTCCGGGCGACGATTCGGCGGTCGCCGCCTGGATGTCGGCGTGGTAGCCCAGCTGGAGATACGCGAACCCGAGCGGGATGAGCGCGAGGGCGAGCATCGCCGCGGCCACGAGCACCAGCTGCCCTCGATCGTCGCCACAGAGACCAGTTCGCCAGGTCATGCGTACCACACCCAGATTCTCACGCGGCCGGAGAGCGTCGGCACCGTTGCTCGCCCGGTCGGCGCGTCGGTCGGGCGCTGGAAGCCGACGGCGCCGTGGGGCGTCACGACCCGAAACATGAGGTTTTCGGGAAGAATGCGCTCCACCCGACGCTCCAGCGCATCCCGCTCGCGCTCGAACGCGGCCCGCGAGCGGCTCACCTCGTCCAGCCGTGTGGGCCCCTCGTGGCGTGGTGGCTCTCGCGAAAGCACCGTCGCGGCATCGGCGGCGTACTCGTCGAGCTGTGCCTCCTCCGCGCCGGCATCGGGAACACCGAGCGCGAAAGTGGCCGTCGCCGCGAACAGGAGAAGGACACCGATGGCCGCCTCGACGGCCGACAGCGAGAGCTGCCCCCGGTCGGTCTCCGTCCCCGTTTTCGCCACAGTGGTCCACGCCTGGGCCCGTCCGTCACTCATCGACGGTTACCCTGACTGTCGCCTTGGTGGTCTGGAGCGGATGACTCGTGATGCGGACACGACCTGAGCCGTCCTCGAACGCGAGCGTCACAGTCTCGTAGCGGGATGTCCGAACCGTGAACCGGCCCGTCAAGGCGTCGGGATCGTGAAGCACGACCCGGCCGTTCAGCCGGACTGTTTCGATATCGGCGGCGCTGTCGAATTCGAGTTCCACCGCCTCGGTCCGTCGCGGGAGCGTGAGCGTCGTCCCGTCGTCGACAGTCACCGTTCGCGAGCGGGTCGTGCGCTCAGCCACAAGGACGACCCGACTCACGGTCGTCCCACCGGTTGGGTCACCGCGTTCGAACAGCGTCTTCTCGTCGAGGCGAAGCCGGACTGCGTATCCCGCGACTGGCGGCGCGAGCTCGTCGACGTCGTCGCCCCCGAGTGACCGAAGCACGCTACCGAGGACGACGTTCGGGCGGGTCGTTGTCCGTTCCGCGCTCACGAGCCGGTCAGCAGCAGCAACCGCGCCACGGCGCTCCAGCGGCGCGCGCTCGGCATCCGCGAGCGCACCATCGGCGACAACGAGCCCAAGCGTCGTCGCGGAGACCAGTGCCACCAGGGCAACCGCGAGCGCCACGAGGTTGGCCTGTCCGCGAGAGTCGTATCGGACCACTGTCACGATGGGCCACCCTCGAGACGGTCCTGGTCAGTGAGCCGGACGGTCACACCGCCATTGGTCCCCGAAACAACGACGACCGTCTCCGCGCCGCTCTCCCACTCGCCGACGACGGCGTCGACGTGGGCGGGGAGCGCGAGTCGAGTTCGTGCTTCGACCGCCCGTGACGGGTGGTGAACCACGAGTGACCGGTTTACCGCAGCGATCCGGTAGCTCGCGCCGCGGATGCGTTCCGGCAGGTCAACCCGATGGACGACCCGGGCACGGCGGACGTGCGGCGGGACAGCGTTCTCCACGCGTTCGGCGGCCGCAGCGACGGTCCGGTCAGCTACCTCATCGCCGACGGTGTCACGGTACTCCGGCACGGCGTTCCCGTAGAGCGTGGTTGTGAGTACGCCGACGAAGAGGACGACGACGCCGACTTCGAGCGCCTTTCCGACCGCAGGCGTGATCCCACGCTGGTCCGACCTGAGCCGCTCTCCCCGGACGGGCGGCGGGCTCGAGTCGTCGGGGCGAGTCCTCATCGGCGCACCTCCAGTCGGGTGTCGTGTACAACGAGATAGCTGGTTCGCTCTCCGGGGAACCTGGCGACAACGCTTGGAACACCGTCTTCGTCGAACTCCTGGCGGGTGGTTTCGGCACCTACGGTAGCGAAGTACGCTTCCCAGGCACCGGGCGTCGAGGTTTCGACAGCTACACGATAGTGGCCCTCCCCGAGGGGCTGCCGGTCGTGGCTGGTGTTCGTTTCGAGGGTGAGCCGGGTCGCGCCCGACCCGGAGACAGTCTCGGTCCCGCTCGCGTTCAACACCGGGAGGCCGAAGACGAGCAGCGAGTCGGCCGTCGAGAGCGGCGGTCGTTCAGTGAGCCGGGCGGCGTCGGTCCCCCCGCGGATGACGGCGCCGGCGAGGAACGTCACCCGGCGGTCACCGCTCTCGAACACCAGGGCGTCCGCGTGGTGGCTGGCGAGGACGCCGTCGCCGTCGAGAACGCGCACCGTTCGTTCGACGACCTGGAGCGACCCCTCACTGAACGCCAGACGGTGGCGTTCGGTCCCGGTCGCTTTCGACGGCTGGAGTCCCACGAACGTGTCTGCAACGCGGTTCGCGTCCGCGGCCGCGGCGTTGCTCTGGACGACAGTCCCGACTCCCGCGGTCAGCACCCCCAGCGAGATGGTCGTAATCGCAAGCAGGAGCGCGACACCCACGACGTGGGACTGGGCGCGTCGCGTGGCTGAACTCCCGGAATCGTTGACTGTCATGCCATTCCCACCCCGGCGAACACCAGCGCGACGAGCGCTCCGAGGAGACTGGAGTGCAGAACTGCGTCGTAGGGGCCGCGGCTAGCCATCCCTGCGAACCAGCCCGCGGCGATGGCGGTCGCGCCGGCGACGACGGCAAAGCGGAACCGGTCACGCTCGGGGTCGACGGCGTTCGGATCGAGCGCGAACCCCGTCGAGCCGGGCATCGAGGACAGCTGTGTGAAGCCGTCGAGTACGTACTGGTCGACGGCGACGACGATGCCGACGACGAGCAGAGCGGTCGTCCAGCCCACGGCGACGTACACCGCCAGTTCGCTCCGGAGTGAGCGTTTCTCGTGGTAGAGCTGGCCGACCTCCGTCTGGAGCGTCTCGAAGACTGCCTCCGTGTCGCTGCCGGCGTCGAGTGCACCTGTCACCAACCCCATTGTCTGTGCGGCTAGCGGCGTCCCGACCCGGTCGACGAACCGGTCGAGCGCGGCAGTCCGGCGGTCTCCCCCGTCAGGCCCGTCCGAGAGCGAGAGGTCGAACGACAGACTCGCGACGTCCGACTGCAGCGGGCCGAAGTCCACGTCGTCGGCGACGACAGATACCGCCCCGCTGAAGGGGCGTCCCAGTCCGACGTGACCCGAGACAGCGTGAACGAAATCCTGAATCTCCCGATCTTTCGCATCGTCGACGCGAGCCCGCCGGACCGCGACGGCGCCGACTGGGACACCCCACGCGACGTAGCCTGCAAGCAGCGAGGCGACCGGGTGATGGCCCGTTGCCTGGCTGATTCCCGCGCCGACCAGTGTCAGCGGCGCGAGCACGACGACGGCGCTCGCCGGGTTCGTCGGCGCGGTTCTGAGCGTTTCGAGCGCTGAGCCGGGTCGGCTGTACGTGACCTTCCGCTCGGTTGGGCGGAGATTGCCGACCATCGCTGCTGCGCCGGCGCCGACGAGGAGGACGAATCCCGCGGCACTGTAGACGACGATGGCTCGGAGGGTCGTCGGCCCCAGCGGTGTCGGGATCGGCGCCGAGAGCCCGGGCGCGAGCACGCTCATCACGGTGAGAACGATGACCAGCAGCGCGGGCAGTACGAGCAGAACGACGAACAGTTCGGCGATAAGCTCCAGAAACCCCTCGTTGCGCTGGCGGGCCTGCGAACGCCGGTGGCCCAGCATCCGGGCTTCGAGCTCGAGGTAGTTCGCCAGCGCGTCACCGCCCTGGTCCGCGTGTTCGCGGAACTTCAGGAGGAACGGCGCGAGCGTGTCACGTGAGGGTGTGTCACGGGCAACCCGGCGCAACCCCTCGCCGAGACTCCCGGTGAGCGCGGCGGTGTTGAGCACGTTCCGTGCAGCGACAGCGCTCTCACCGTAGGCCTCGTTCTCGGCGACTTTCCGCAGCATCGCCCTAGGGCCGTCGGCGCCGGAGGAGAGCGCGTAGAGATAGCGCGCCACGCCGGGGAGGGTGCGCTCGATATCGTCCCGGCGGGCGCTCGCAAGCCACCTGAGAGAGCGGCCGCCGATTGCGATGACCGCACGCCTGGTGCTCAGCCCGACAACAGTGCCGAGGATGGCGGCAACCAGCAGTCGGGGTGGTCGCGGGGCGGCGCCGACGACCGGTGACACCGAGGCCAGCACCCGTGCGAGCCCATCGTAGACGCCGGCCGGCGCCGCAAGTGCGAGCACCAGCGTCGGGATGACCGCGAGGACGGCAGTCGCCCACGCGGCACCGTACACTCTGGCGATATAGAGATCGAACCCCGTCGAGAGGTTCGCGCCGCGGTACTGCTCCCGGTCACCCGCGTGGCGGGAGCTATCCGCTTTCCTCGCAAACAGCGTGTAGAGCACGCGATCGATCACCGAGAGCCGGATGCTCGACGGGATGGGAGCGGCCGCGTCGTCTGCCCCTCGCGTCCCTGTGTTGGGTTCGCCATCGAGGCTCATCGACCACCCTCTCGCCCGCCGTCAGCCGTTTCGTGGCTCCTGCGCGCGGTCTCTTCCCGTGGCGTGTCCTCTCCGTCACCAGCGTCGGCGACAGCGATACGCTGGAGGCGCTCGACAGTCGCCGCCTCGTCGGTCCGGAGGTCCGAGAGCAGGTCGAACAGTTCGTCGAAATCCGTGATGCCCTCCTTGTCGAGGAACTCGACGTAGCGGCGCTTGCGCTGGAACTCTCGCTCGACCGTCTCCGCCGTCCGGTCGGTAGCGACCGCGAGCCGGTGGAACAGCCGGAAGCCGCGCTCGTCTGGATCAGCAGGATCGGTGGGCCCGGAAAGCGAGAACGAACCGTCGACGTCACGGCGGAAGACCTCGTTCCAGTGGATTCGTGTGTCGGCTTTCTCGATGACACCCTGGTCGTCGCCGGGCGGGAGTTCGTCGGCGGCCTCCGGCGTGAGGAACTCCACCGCCCGGGCGACGTAGCGCTCGCCCTCCGAGCGGTGGGGGAACACGACGAGGTCGATCTCCTCGAGGAGATAAGCAGGCAGTCCCTGCTCGATGACCCGGTTGACGAGGGTGCGAACGTCCTCGGCGTGGGTCGTTCCGACGACGCCATGGCCCGTATTGACGATCTCTGCAAACGTCTCGAAGCTCTCTGGCGTGTTGATCTCCGCGATGACCTCCACGTCGGGGTTGAGGTAGTTGGACTCGGTCATCAGGTCCGCCATCGTCACCCGTTTGAACTCGCTTTCGTGGTCGCGAGTGGTGAGTGAGACGCCCGTTTCGTGGGGGAGCCGAACCTCGCGGCTCCCTTCGTCGATGGAAACGGGCCGGTCATCGTAGGGGACAAATGGCATATGCGAGTTCATAAGTGTCGTTTTCCCGACCCCCGTCGGCCCGGAGAACAGCACGACGCCCCGGTGTTCGTACAGTAACCAGAGCAGCGCCACCAGGTCAGCCGAGAGCGCGTCCCGGCGCATCAGGTCGACGGGCGTCATCGCGTCGGCAGCCTGTTTCCGAATCGAGACGTGCGGGCCGCCCTCGCTGATGACCGGAAGCGCGAGGGCACAACGCACCGTCTCCGCGACGCCCGGCGGGTCGAGATTCACCTTGGCGCTGGGCTGGGAGGCGTTGAGTTCGACGCCGTCGCTCGCCGCGAGCTGGGTGACGACGTTGATGAACGAACTCTCGCTGTCGAACCGGAGGTTGGTCGGGACCCGGTCACCACCGGCCACATCTGTCCGCGGGACCACCTTCACCCGCTCGTCGACCCGGTTGGCCTCGATGTCCTCGAGGTTCGGATCCCGAATCGGCACCGTCAGCGGTCCCTCGCCGACGTAATCCCGGAGCACGTGGTAGACGAGGTCGTCCAGCCGGTCGGCTGCGTAGCGGTCGGTAACGGGCGGGAGCCCGACGCCCAGATCCGCGAGCAGGGACTGGAGGCGGTACTGGGTAGCCGCGAGCCACGCTCGGGTGTTCCGACTCGTCAGTCGGCGGGAGAGCAAGCGCCGCGCTCGCTCGGCGACGAACGCGTGCCGGTCGGTGCCGCCGCCGATAACGGACTCCGTGGTCGTTTCCCAGATGCGCTCCTTGCACTCCGCGATGAGCTCCTCGTCGCCCGGCAGCAGGTCGGGTTCGAGCACCGCGTACCGCGTGGCGAAGCGGTCGCTCCCGAGGAGTCCGTCCCGGTAGACGATGACCGGAACCGGATAGCCGGCGAACTCCACCTCGTACCGCAAGAGGCGCTCGGCGGCCACGCGGTCGACGAACTCGGCACCGGCGTCGAGGTCAGTGACGACCGGCGCGAAATCAGTCGTGTGGACGACCAGCTTCCCCGCTTCAGCCTCGCTATCGGCGATCTCCACGTCGTCGTCGAGGGCCAGCGGTGTCGATTCACCGAGCAGTCGGAGGTCTCGCAGCGCGTGGTAGTCGAGCCGTCGCCTCGCGCCCGCGCCTGTCGGGAGCAGCCGGTCGAGCGTGCGTCCGTACTTCGGCGAGAACCCCGATTCGGCGCGCTCGACGGCCCCCTGGCGGGTGAGTGGGCGGCGGCGCTGGGTGCCCGCGAAATGCTCCCTGACCGCCTCGAGTGCTGCGGACTCGCTCGGCGAGAGCGGCGGTTCGCGGGCGCCGTAGCTGAAGCGGTCAGCGTCGGCAGGGCTCTCGCCGTCGTAACTCACCGTTGCGACGACGCCGGGCGTGCTCTCGTACTGGGCAAGCGTCGTCGGCGCATACCAGGCGTCGCCATCCTGGGGCGGACGCGGCGCCGGTACGCGATCGAACTGCGTCGGTGAGTCTGGCATACTGCTCTACCGTCGGTGTGCTCGCTCCGCGATTTAAGGGTTTGGTTAAACAAAGAATCTGTAGGAGATTATGAATAAGTGCGGGAGATGAAAGGCACAACAGGCGATGTGTGGCCGACCGTCACACACCGCAGATAGGTTTATTGTCCCATCACGACTTCGCCTTTGGACGGCGACAGGATGGCTCGCTACCTCATCTCGGATCATCACTTCGGCCACGCGAACATCATCGACTACTGTGACCGGCCGTTCACGTCCGTCGGTGAGATGGATACGGTCATGCTCGACCGGTACTACGAGACCGTCGATACCGACGACGTCCTCGTTCATCTCGGGGACGTCGCGATGGACATGCAGGACGGTCGAGAGACGATCGAGCGATTCGGGCAACTGGACGGTGACCTCCTCGTGCGCGGGAACCACGACGTCGGCCTCACAGCGAGCCAGGCGCCGTTTCCGGTCGTGGACTCCTGTGTGCTGGACCACCGGGGGTACAGCTTCTACTGCGTCCACCGGCCCGAAGCCGTTCCAGAGACGTGGGACGGCTGGGTCATTCACGGCCATCACCACAACAACGACTTGGAGACGTACCCCTTCCTCGCGTCCGACGACCGGCGGATCAACGTCGGCGCGGAGATCCTCGAGTACCGCCCGATCACGCTGGACGCGATCGTCGACATCCTGGACGACTCGGAGCGAGGCGATCGGCTGCGGCGTCGTGACGATGCGAAGTAGTGTATTTCTCTGAAAAGTTCGGGCCTCGGCAACCAGTCAGATCACGGTGAGCGGTGATTGGACGGGGCCGACAGTATCTCTTCGAAGGGTTCCGGCGTAGCGGACGAACACTTTTCGCGCTCTCTCCCTACATAACGGTCAATGCACAAGCGTTCGTACGATGCCATCGTCATCGGCGTGGGTGGGATGGGCAGTGCGGCGGTCTACCAGCTCGCGAAACGCGGCGTCGACGTACTGGGTATCGAGCAGTACGATATCCCGCACACGAACGGCTCGTCACACGGCGACACCCGCATCTTCCGACTGACCCAGCCGGAACATCCCGAATACGTCCCCCTCGCACAGCGGGCGGGCGAGCTCTGGCGGGGGCTGGAGGCGGAATCCGGTCGAACCATCCTCACCGAAACCGGCTCGATCCACGCTGGCCCGCCCGACGGCCCGAAGATCACCGATTCGGTCGAGTCGTGCGAGGCGAACGATGTGGAGTACGAACTGCTGACCGGTGGGGAGATCAACGAGCGCTTCCCGGGCTACGAACTTCCCGATGACCACCGCGGCGTCTACCAGCCCGACGGCGGCTTCCTCAGATGTGAACGAGCCGTCGCGACGCACGTCACGCAGGCCCACGAGCACGGCGCGACAGTTCACGGCCGCGAACAGGTTCACGACCTGACGATTCGGGAGCAGGGCGTGCGGGTTCGAACCGACCGGAACAGCTACGAGGCGGACAACCTCGTGGTGACGGCGGGAGCGTGGGCTGGCGAGCATCTCGACCTGCTCTCCGACGCGCTGGTCCCCCAGCGCCGCGTGATGGCGTGGCTCCACCCATCGGCGCCCGAGAAGTTCCAGCCGGGGAACTTCCCAGTCTTCAGCGTCGACGTCCCAGAGGGGAGCTTCTACGGGTTCCCGGTAGCTGAACGGCCGGGGTTCAAGTTCGGCCGGTCGGCCGAGTTCGCCGAGACGATCGACCCCGACGACTGGCACGACGAGCCGACCCTCCAGGACGAGAAGCTCCTGCGGCAGCTCACGCAGAACAGCTTCCCCGGCGCCGACGGGCCGACGATGCGGCTCGCCACCTGTCTCATCACGGACTCCCTCGACGGCCACTTCTACCTCGACACCCATCCAGAGTACCCCCACGTTTCGATTGCCGCGGGCTTCTCCGGCCACGGCTTCAAATTTTGCAGCGTCGTCGGCGAGACGCTGGCGGACTTCGTGACCGACGGCGACACGGAGAACCCCATCGGTGTCCACCGGCTGGACGGGCGACTGTAGGCAGCCGGGTCGGCAGCCGGCCCGACGACTACTGCGAGTTCTCGCCGAACCGCTGGTACGCCGGGAGATGGGAACCCGCACGGCTGTCGGCACCCACGACTTTATGCTCTCAGTTGCCAATTGTCGGCGTATGTCACGGAGCCACACTGTCGACTACGACCTGAGCGACGACGACGAGAACGTCCACCACGTCTGGGACAACAGCATCGACCCCGTGTTGACGGTCGAGCCGGGCGAAGTGGTCCGCTTCGAGTGCCGCGACGCCGTCGACGGCCAGGTCGGTCCCGACTCGACGGCCGAGGAGTTCGGGAACGTGAGCTTCGACCCGGTCCACCCGCTCACCGGCCCGGTGGCCGTCGAGGGCGCCGAACCGGGCGACGTCCTCGAGGTCGAGCTGCTCGGCTTCGAGCACAAGGGCTGGGGGTACACCGGGTTCATGCCCGGCGAGATGGGGCTCGGCCTGCTCCCCGAGCATTTCGAGGAGCCGGGCTACTACGCCTGGGAACTCGAGGACGGGGTCGCCGAGTTCGTGAACGGCATCGAGGTCCCCATCGACTGCTTCCCGGGGACCATCGGCAACGCGCCGGCGGAAGACGGCGAACACGACACACTCCCCCCGCGCGACGTCGGCGGCAACATGGACGTCAAGCACCTGACGACGGGCTCGACGGTCTACCTCCCCGTCGAGGTCGAGGGGGCGCGCTTCTCGACCGGCGACTGCCACGCCGCACAGGGCGACGGCGAGGTCTGTGTCACGGGTATCGAGGCGCCGATGATCGTCACCGCGCGCTTCGACGTCCGGACGGACGTGGACATCGAACAGCCGCAGTTCGAGAGCGACCACCCCTACACGCCGACGGGCCGCGACGAGCCGATGTACGCGACGACCGGCATCGCGCCGGACCTGATGGACGCGACGAAGAAGGCGGTGCTGCACATGATCGACCACCTCGAAGCCGAGCGCGACCTCACTCGGGCGGAGGCGTACATCCTCTGCTCGGCCGCCGTCGACCTGAAGGTGAGCGAGGTGGTCGACGCGCCCAACTGGACGGTGACGGCGTACGTGGCGGGGTCGCTGTTCCCCGAATAGGCGAACCCGCCGGGCGGCCGAGGACTCCCTCTAAGCCTCGGCCAGTCCGTCGAGCACCCGGTCGAAGCGCTCGCGAACCTCGTCCGCAACCTCATCGAGCGCGGGATTGTCGACGACCGAGAGCAGTTCGTGCGGGTCGACCGCACTCACGCGCACGCCGTCGTCTGTTTCGTAGACCACGACGTTACACGGGAGCAGCGCACCCAGCCGGATCTCCTCCTCCAGCGCCCGCTTCGCCAGCGGTGGGTTGCAGGCGCCGAGGATGCGGTACTGCCGATACTCGGCGTCCAGCTTCTTCGCGAAGGTTTTTTGAACGTCAATATCACAGAGCACGCCGAACCCCTCGTCGGAGAGGGCTGCTTCGGTTTGGGAGACGACGTCGTCGAACTCGCCACTGACCCGTTCCTCAAGCGTATAGGGCATACGACCAACTATACGACCAACGCACTTAACCGGTCTTTTTTATTGGCTCACGGTCAGCCCTGTGACTCGTCGACCTCACCCGCGGAGATCGACGTAAACTCGAAATCCGGCGACGTGGACTCGAACCGGTCGAGCGCGAACAGCGCCGCTGGAAGCTCGGCGTCCTCGCCGGTCACGAGCGCGCGCACCAGCGTCCCGGCCACTGGCGCGCTCGTGACCCCGCGCTGGTGGAACGCCTCGTCGGCCGCACCGATGCCGACCACCGCTGGATCCGGGTTGCAGACCCTGAAACACGGAGGGTGGATACACGGGGGAACAGCCAAACGACAGGGACGTAATGAGCGCAATACACACGAAGGGATTGACCAAACGATACGACGGCGGGCTGTTCGGAACGGACATCACCGCCGTCGACGACGTGGATCTCGTCGTCGAGGAGGGCGAGGTGTACGGCTTCCTCGGCCCGAACGGCGCGGGGAAGTCGACGACGATCGACATGCTGCTCGACTACGCCCGGGCGACCGAAGGCACCGCCGAAGTACTGGGATTCGACGTACAGGAGGACCCCCAAGCCGTCAGCGAGCGGGTCGGCGTCCTCCCGGAAGGCTACAGTCTCTACGACCGACTCACCGGCCGGCGGAACCTGGAGTTCGCCATCGAGTGGCAGGACGGCGACGACTCGCCAGACGAACTGCTCGAACGTGTCGGCCTCGCCGGCGAAGACGCCGCGCGCCCGGTCGGTGACTACTCCAAAGGCATGACCCAGCGACTCGCGTTAGCGATGGCGCTGGCAGGTGACCCCGAGCTGTTGGTTCTGGACGAGCCCTCCTCAGGATTGGACCCGAACGGTATCCGACTGCTGCGGGACATCGTCCGGGAGGAGGCAGACAGCGGGACGACGGTGTTTTTCTCCAGCCATATCCTCGACCAGGTCGAGGCGGTCTGTGACCGTGTCGGCATCCTCGCGAACGGGAACCTCATCGCCGTCGACACCGTCGAAGGGCTTCGACAGGCCGTCGGGGCGAGTTCGACACTCGAGGTGACGATGGGGACGATGCCCGACCCCGAGTTCGTCAGCAGCGAGGGCGTCTCCGACGTGGAGATCCGCGGGAACCGCCTGCGCGTGACCTGTACTGACTCGCGGGTGAAAGCTGGCATCGTCGCCGACCTGGTCGATGCGGGCCACGACGTGGTCGACGTGGGTTCGGAGTCAGCATCGCTGGAAGAACTGTTCGCCGTCTACACGAACGGCGGGCCTGACAGGATGGAGCGTGACGCCGAGTCCGAGTCAGCCGCCGAGGAGCAGCCCTCGGAGGTGGTAGCATGACGTGGGCACAGGTCGCACGCAAGGATTTCGAGGACGCTGTCCGGTCGAAGATGCTCTGGGGTATCATCGCCGTCTTCGCCGGGTTCATGAGCTTCATCATCCTCGTCGCCGTCGGCACCTCCGACACCAGCGAGGCGACGGGTGACGTGGCCCTCGGGCTGACGGCCTCGCTGAGCCAGTTGTTCGTCCCGATAATCGCCCTGATTGCTGGCTACATGGCCATCGTCGGCGAACGGCGGTCGGGGAGCCTCCGGGTACTGCTCGGCTTCCCCCACTCCCGACGAGACGTGGTGCTCGGAAAGTTCGTCGGTCGGAACGCTGTCATCGCCGTGACCATCGGCGTTGGCTCGGCGGTGAGCATTCTGGTCGCCGCCATCGCCATCGAAATGCCCGCCCTCGACAACGCGGCGGGACTGCTCGGCTCGCTGGTGCTGTTCGGCGTCTCATTTGCCGGCCTGGCGGTCGGTATCTCCGCCGGCGCGCGCACTCGGGGGAAGGCGATGGCCATGGCTATCGGCTCCCTACTCGTGTTCATGCTCGTCTGGGATGCCGGGGCGGCTGGGTTGTATGCGCTCGTCACTGGCTCCCTGCCGGGGCTGGAGGTCGAGGCGTGGTACTTCCTGCTGAAGCGTCTCAGCCCCCTCGAGGCGTTCCGGGTGGTCGCCGAGAACTTCGTCGAGGGCCCGCTCGGGGCGTTCGTCCAACTCGGCATCGAGGACATCCCAAATGACGCCACTCCCGAGCAACTGAAACTGGAGAACCGCGTCCCCGGAGCGCTGCCGTTCTACCTGAGTGACTGGTTCGCCGGCCTGACCCTGGCCGCCTGGGCGGTGATTCCCACGGTGCTTGGCTATCTCCGGTTCGAGCGACTCGACCTCTAAGGACCCAGGCACTGGTTTGTAACCGCATTCACGCGTGGCGACATCTCACGGAAGACGCACCTGCCGCCGTCGGCCGACGGCCGCGGCTCCGAGTCCGAGACCGGCGAGCAACAGGTAGAGAAGCGGGACCCCAGCACGACTCGTCGCTGCGACCGCGGCGGTGTAGTCGAAGGGGATGACGCCGTTCATCGGTCCGAGATACCACGTGATCAGATAACCGATTTCGAACACACCCTCACGCCCCGTCCAGATGCCGGCCGCGAGCGCCGCACTCGGGAGGAACACCACTGCGGCGGCACCGCCGAGGAACGCACCCCACTGTCCAGCCACGGCAAACCGCGCCAGCGTCGGACCGACCAGCGGCAGGCCCACGGCGACGCCCGCGGTATAGGACAACAACAGCAGCTGTACCGGGTTGCTGTTGACGAACACGAGTTCGATCGTCCGGTACCGATGTTCCCGCGCTCCGAGTTCCGACCAGATCGAAAGCGGAAGAAGGAGGGCTGTCGGGAGCAGTATCGACCGGGTGAGGCCGAGCGGCGCGACAGCTGTCGCCGCAACTGCGGCCACGTACGATAGGGACCACCACCGCGGTTGCCCACGGAGCGCCATCCGGAGTTCCGTCCTCAGCACGCGACCAACCGGGACGCCGTCACGGTCCGCAGTCGCGAGAGCGCGTCGGGACACTGCAGTGTCGGCGGACACCTCCTCGACTGGCTCGGCTGTCGTGTCGGTGTCCGACCCAGTGTCACTACCGAAACGTCCCCCGAGACTGAACAGATCACCCGGGTCGGCGAACCGGTCGAACGCGATGCCCGCGACGCCCAGGAAGCCGGCCGTCACCAGAAACACAGGGACACGCGTTGCGAGGAGTTCGAGCGAGAAACTGAACCCGCCCCACACGAACGGCTGGAGCCCGCTGGCGCCCGACTGGTAAGCGAAGCTCTGTATCGGCGTCTGAAACGAGGGGGACTGTGCCGCGAGTGAGCTACTCATGCTGTCGCGCAGAACGATGATCCCGGTGAGATCGAGCGGTGAGTCGGGAGGAACGCTCGCAATGATTGCAGCGAGCGCGAGCGTGAAGTAGACGACCGTGCCAATGGAGCCACGGAGCACGCCGATCGTCTCGAAACAGACCACCGCCGCGGCGATGGCCATCGCCGTGGGTACTGTGATTAACAGAAACGGGGAGACCAGCGCGACAGGGTCGAAGGGGCCAGTTCCGCCGAGGAGAAACGAAACCGTCGTCGCGGCCGCGAGCACCCCAGTCGCAACAGTGAGCACCGCGACGTTGCTGAGCCATTTGCCGAGCAGATACGCCCAACTCGGGAGCGACGAGGTGGCGACGAGTTCGTCAACGCCGGAGCGCCGGTCCCGCTCGATGCTCCCCGCGACGAGCGTGTAGCCAAACAGCAGGAGTATCGTCGTTCCGGCCCCGGCGACCGCCCCGCCGTACCACGCTGCGGTGGGGACGCCGGTGTACTCGTCCGCGATTACGAGCGTGGCGTCGACGGTCGCCAACTTCGCGACGTACGCGATAAGAACCGAGACGACCAGCAGTTTCGGGGTTCGTGAGCGCTCCCGGAAATCAGCGATTGCAACACTGTAGACGCCAGTGAGACGGGTCATCCGTCCGCTCTCCCCCCGAGGAGATGCAGGTACGCGTCCTCCAGTGTCGGCTCGACAGCCATCGCCGCGTCCGCCGGCCTGGACTCGCTCACGACCCGAACGCGGACGCCCTCCCGTCTGCGGGTCGTCCCGCTAATCGTGTACTCGTTCCGTATCGCGGTGAGCTCCGCGTCGGGGACGACCCACTCCCAGACTGCCCCATCCGCCCACCCGATGAGCTCGCTCGGCGGCTGCTGTGCGACGGCGCGACCCTCGTTCAGAACCGCCACGTCCGCCGCTGTGGCTTCGATATCCGGGACGATATGCGTGGAGAGGACGACGACACGGTCCTCGCCGAGTTCGGTGAGGACGTTGCGAAAACGGACCCGCTCTTCGGGGTCCAGCCCCACGGTCGGTTCGTCGACGACGAGCAACGCCGGGTCCGTCAGGAGCGCCTGCGCGATGCCGATGCGCTGTCGCATCCCACCGGAGTACTCGCCGATTCGGCGGTCCCGAGCGTGGTCCAGGTTGACGAGCGCGAGGAGGTCTTCGATCCTCTCACCGGCACTCGAAACACCACGGATGCCGGCCAGATACGAGAGGAACTCCTCGGCGGTCAGATGCGGGTAGACGCCGAACTCCTGGGGGAGGTAGCCGATATCCTCACGAACCGCCTGCCGGCTCTCGGTGACGTCGGTGCCGCGCCACCGAACCGTCCCCTCTGTCGGCGTCGTGAACGTGGTCACGATGCGCATCAGGGTGGATTTGCCCGCACCGTTCGGCCCGAGCAGTCCGACGACGCCGTCGGAGAACTGGAAGCTCACGTTCCGAAGCGCCCACGTCTCCCCGTATCGTTTCCCGAGGTTATCGATTTCCAGCGTCATGGGGAGACCGGTGCGTCGGCGGGGAGCCCTCCGCAGGCGAGTTCCCGGCCAGTCACCAAGACGGTTGTAATACGCAACACTGCGAGCGCCAGTGCGATTCCGGCCGTCCCGTCGAACAGCCACGCCATCACGCCGACCCCCCGACCGGTAGACAGCCAAACGCGGCTATTGGACGCTCGCTAACCGCCTCCCTGACTCGATTGACTCCACGTCTATTCATCTTCCTGTCGTGTCGGATATCGCACGAGATGCGTATTAGCATGGTAACGACGTAACTACTGGATAGTTCACGATTCGCTCTCGAACTGCGCCCGAGGAACTCATCGGTCCCCGAAACAGTCCTGGCCGCCGAGTACGGACGCGAACCCGACAGTCCGAAGTTTCGCCAGTCGGCCGAGCGACCCCGGCTTCTGGACGGGGAGGTACTCCACGGCGCTGGCGGCCGCGTCGTTGGCCGCGGCCCGGAGCGTGCGGAGGCGGTCCGTCCGCTCCGTCGCGTACCTGTCAAGCGCATCCTGGACCGACGAACTCCTGGCCAGCTCGTCCACGAGCGTCACCGCGTCCTCGACGCCCAACGTCGGTTCGAGGCCGGAAAGCCGACCGACCGGAGCGGCGGCGTTCCCGCAGAACGCGATCCGCTCGGCCCGCCAACGGGGGTCGACCCCCGGGTCGGGAAGTCGCCGGTAGCTCGCTCGTTCGGGCAACGCGTTCCCGACGGCATCTCCGAGTCGGCCACGCAGCGTCGAAAGAGCCGCCGCCGCGACGGTGCTCCGCATCGGCTTCCCGTCGGCCCCACCGCGAACGCCGAGACGGACAGCGAGGCCGTCGCCGACTGGGGAAGCTGTCACGACGGCGTCGTCGTCCCACGATTCGACCATCCCGTTCGGCCAGTCCTGTGGCCGAGGGATTCGGAACGTCCACTCCTGTACGTTTCCGTCGCGCTCGCGGCTGTTTGCCCTGAGAAAGCCGACGAAGGAGTTGGGGCCGTCGGCGCCGATTACGAGGTCGAATATCGCACGCTCGCCGCCCGCGAACGCCACCTCGACGCCCTGCTCGCAGGGCTGAAGCTGGTGGATGCGTGCCGTCCGTCGATTCTTCGGGTCGATAGCGCGTCGGAGCGACCGTCGAAGCCAGCGGTAATCCAGCAAAAGCGATGTTGGGTCAGCCCCAGCGCAGTAGGCGGTCGCTCCGCAGTCGCAGTTCACCTGAATCTCGGTCACCGGCGTGGCGGTGGCGGCTACGCTCCCGTCAACGAGGTGGTCGACAGTCGCCGCCGCCGACGCTGCGAGCACTGCGTCGATCAAGGTGTCGTCGCCGCGCCGCCCTACCAGTGTGGGCGTGTGACCGTCGCGTTCGAGCAGTCGGGTCAGCACGAGTCCGGGGACGGTGTCACCGACGACCAGCACCCGCATCGTGTTCTCTGCCCTGTCGCCAACCGGCGCCGAGGCGACGTGGGATCCACCGCGGTTCACGCTCCCCACAGTCGGTAAGGCACGCTCGCTGGGCCGAGGCGGGTGTCCCAACCAGTTCGACAACATGGGTTATCTACCGAACACGTCCGGAAGCCGGATAAGCCCGCAAGCCGGGTTGCTGGCGCTGAAACACGGGTGTCGGCGATTCCTGACAGTGTGTGGGGTTTTTGCTACTCGATAGCAACAAGTTCACATGGACATCGGGGACGCGCAACGCCCGCTGCTCGTCGTCGCCACGGCGGATGGACCCGTAACCGATCTCCGCTCGCTCGCCGACGCGACCGAGCGGTTCGCGGAGACGAAGCGGCTATCGGGGTTGGACCCGGCCAACAGCGACCGGACCAGTGACTGCGTCGTAGTGGTCGGACCGAGCGCCGGCGACGGGCTCCTCGACGCCGTCAGGACGGCGCGGAGGGCGAACCCGGACCGGCCAGTCGTGGCCGTCGTCGGCGAGGGTGTGGACCCGACTGCCGCCCTCGCCGCCGGGGCGACGACGACCGTTCCAGCGACGACTGTCGCTTCCGACCCGCGGACGGTCCTCAACGGGATCGCTCCCTCGCGGCGGCCACTCACCGACGGCGGAGTCCCGAACCAGGGGGACACGGCGATGTCCGAGATGCTCGAGGCGCTTCCGGACCTCGTCGCCGTGGTCGACCCCGAGACCGGCGAGATACTGCGCGTGAACCGCCAGTACGTCGAGTTCTACGGGCACGACCGTGCGGAGCTCCGCGAGCGCGGGTTCGCAGGGATGGCCGCGCCCGGTCACGACGGGGAGACGCCGGCGGAAGCGTTGGGCGAGGCCCGCGAGGGGAAGGGACCGGTCACGGTGGAGTGGCCGGTGACGACCGGTGAGGGCGAGCGTCGCTGGCTTGCCACCCGCCTCACCCGGACCGTCGTCGACGGCGACGAGCGAATCGTGACCTGCGAGCGGGACGTGACCGAGCGGAAGGACGAACAGGTCGACGTAGAGCGGGCGATGGCGAGAACGGACGTGGCGACCAGTTTTCACGATCCCGAGACGGGGGCGCTGCGAGAAGCGAGCCACGGGCTCGCCGAGAGCCTGGGCTACGAGGATCGCTCGGCGCTGCTCTCGGCGGGCCTGGACGCGCTGGCACCGGTCGAAGCCGACCGCTCGGTGGACGCGCTGTGTGAACTCGTCCGGCGGGTCGACGACCAGATGACGCTGGAGACGACGGAGTGGACGACGGCCCACACCGACGACGAGCAGCGCAGGTACCGACTATCGTTCACGCCCGGGTCACTAAACGGGGAGCGGGTGGTGCTCTGTCGCTGGGCCGATGTCACCGAGCGGCAGAACCTGGAGCGGAGCTACCGGGAGGTGTTCGAGGGGGTCAGCGACGGCCTCGTGGTTCACGAACCGGAGACCGGCCGGATTGTGGACGTCAACGACCGCTACTGCGAGATGATGGGGTACGACCGGGACGAACTCGTCGGGGCGACGGTCGGGTTGATAACCTCGCCCGAGGCGGACATCACTTACGACCGGGCTCGCGAACGGATTCAGCAGGCCAGCGAGGAGGGCCCACAACTGTTCGAGTGGCCGGCCTACACCGCCGACGGCAACGCGTTCCCCGCCGAGGTCCATCTCTCGCTGGTCGAGATCCGCGGCACCGAGCGGGTGCTCGCGAGCGTCCGGGACGTGACCGAGCGCAAGCGCCGCCAGCGGGAGTACGAACAGATATTCGACGGGGTGAACGACGCCGTCACCGTCCACGACCCGTGGAACGAGGAGATGGTCGACGCCAACGAGACGGTGTGTGACCTCGTCGGCTACGACCGCGAAACCGTGCTTGCCGGCGACATCGCCGGCATCAGTGCCGGCACTCACGGCTTCACCGAAGCGCGCGCCTACGAGATACAGCGCGAGGTGGCCGAGACGGGCGACCCCCGGACCGTCGAATGGCGTGTCGAAACTGCCGAGGGCAAACGACGGCTGCTGGAGACGAACGTGACGCCGGCGACCGTCGGGGGCGAACAGCGGGTGCTCGTGCTCTCACGGGATATCACCGAGCGACGGCGCCGTCGCCGGCAACTGGAGGCCATCGTGGAGCGAATCGACGAGGCCGTCGCCCTCTGGGAGGACGCCGCCGAGGTGAGCCAGCCGGCGTACCTGAGCCCGGCAATCGAGGAGATTGCCGGCATCCCCCACGGGGAGTTGGCGGCGGATATCACCCGGTTCCGTGAGCGCATCCACCCCGAGGACCGCGGGGAAACCGCCGCCGACAGGGACGCGATGTTCGACGACGTCGCCGCCGGCGATGCCGCCGACCGATACGATTTCGAGTTCCGGTACCGGCGCCCGGACGGCGAGACGCGGTGGATCCACCTGACGGCCTACCCACTTCCCGAGTCCGACCGGTACGGGCGTGTCACCGTCTTCGACGACGTGACCGAGCGCAAGCGCCGCCAGCGGGAGTACGAGCAGATTTTCGACGCCGTCATCGACGGAATCACGGTCCACGACCCAGAGACGGGGGAGATCGTCGACACCAACGAGGCGATGACTGACCTCGTGGGCTACGATCAGGCGGAGATTCTCGAACGGGGTATCGAGGGGCTCAGCCCGACCGACGAGGGGTACACTGCCGAGAAGGGGCTGGAGATCATCCAGCGCGTGATGGAGCGTGACGAACCGGAGGTGGTCGACTGGGCCGCCGAAACCAGCGACGGCGAGCGCCGCTGGCTCGAAGTCAAGGCCACGCCGGCGGTCATCGGCGGCGAGGACCGCTACGTCGCCATCGACCGGGACATCACCGAGCGCAAGCGCCGCGAGCAGAAACTCGAGCGGACTCGCAAGCAGTTCCGCCAGATCGCCGACGCGGTGGACGAGGTCATCCACCTCGCCGCGCCGGACTTCTCCGAGACGTACTATCTCAGCCCCGGCGCCGAGGACATCTGGGGCCGGCCCGTCGCCGAGATGGACGAGGACCCCCGCGCGTTCGAGGCGGCGCTCCACCCCGAGGACCGGAAAGAGCACATGGCGTTCCTGAACCGGGTCAGCGACGAGTTAACCGACCCAGAAGCCAGGGGTGATGCCGTGTATAGCTACGACTACCGGGTCCGACGCGAGGATGGCGAGGTCCGCTGGGTCGACGGCCGACTCTACCCGATTCGTGACGAGGACGGCGAGGTCATCCGGGTCGTCTCGATGAGCCGTGACACGACCGAGCGCCGGCGCCGCCAGCAGAGCCTCCAGTCGTTCCAGGCTGCGACGGCGGAGTTGACCACCGCCGACTCCACGACGGACGCGTGTCGCACCGCCGTCGCCGCGGCCACCGAGGTGTTCGACTTCGACTCGGTCGCAGTCCACCTGTTCGACGACGAGCGGGGACGGCTCGAACCGACGGCGGCGACCGACAGTGTCGGTCCGGTCGAAGACCTGCCGGCGTGGGGCTCCGACGACCGTATTCCGTGGGAGGCGTTCGTCGACGAGCGGCCGATATGGACCGGCGTGAGCGAGGCGCCGTCAGTCGCGGTCGGCTCCAGCGGGTCGGTGCTGGTGATGCCGCTCGCGGGCCACGGGGTCATAACCGTCTGGACCGACGGAAGCGACGCCGCCGACGAAACCACCCACCTCGTCGCGGCGACGCTGGAGGGGGCACTGAACCACCTCGTCGGGCGGCGACGGCTGGAGTCCCAGCGTGAGGAACTGGAGGCCCAGACCGAGCGCGCCGAGCAGATGGAACGGGTCGCCGAACTCACCCGCCGGGTCGAGGCGGCAATCACCGGGCAGTCACACCGCATCGGCGTGGAGCGGGCCGTATGTGAACGCCTCGTGGATATCGACCCGTTCGTGGCCGCGTGGACCGCCGAAGTCGAACCTGGGGCGGACCGGCTCACCCCACGGACCACCGCGGGTATCGCGCGGGAGCGCGCCGAGCAGGCGCCCACGGGTGACGGTCGGGACACGCACCCCGCTCAGCACGCGTGGCAGACCGGCGAGCTGGCGGTCGAGAGCGACCTCGTCGGCGGCGGCGGCTGGCGCCGTGAGCTGCTCCGGCGCGGCGTCCAGGCGGTGTGTGCGATACCGCTCGCCTACGAGGGGATTACTCACGGCGTGCTTGTCGTGCACGCTACCACGCCGGGCGCGTTCGACGGCGCGGCCCGCGAGACGCTCGCGCAGCTCGGTATCTCCATCGGCAACGCGATAACCGCTATCGAGCGCCGCCGCGCACTGGAGTCTGACGAGACCATCGAACTGGAGTTCCGGGCCGACGGCGCGCCAGTACCGTTCGCCCGCCTCGCCGGCGCCACGGACTGTCAGGTGCGCCACGACCGGACCGTGCGTCGGCAGGACGGGTCGATCTCCGTCGTCTACACCGTCATCGGCGACATCCCCGACGACGTTGACCGCATCGCCGAGCGCACACTCCCCGGCGACGTGGAGGTCATCGGCCGGAGTGACGACGAGGTGGTTGTCGAGCGAAGCGGGACGATGTGGTTCGGCTCTATCCTCTCGGAGAACGGCGGGATTCTGCGCCGGGGCCACGCAACCCCGGACCGGACGACACTGGTGGTCGAACGGCCGACGGAGACCAACACGCGGCGCTTCGTCGAACGACTCGAGGAGACGATTCCCGAACTCGACCTGTTCGCCCAGCGCCAGCACCGGCCGGCCGACACCACGCCGAGCGAGGTCGGCGGCCAACTGGAGCACAGCCTCTCGGAGCGCCAACTGGAAGCGCTGGAGA